>NZ_VCDN01000064.1:0-156477 GCF_033949405.1 Xenorhabdus santafensis
TTATCAAAACGGTGACTGGGGTGAATGAGTGCAGCCAACAAAGAGGCAGCTTTAAAGACGAAGAGTATATAACCGCGGCTGCGTTATGCAGCCGTTAAACGAGGTGATTACATGTTAGGCAAGCTTCGCATATCAACCAGCCTGTATCTGTTATTGATGATGTTTTGTGTAATGCAAATTATTTCGAGTGGTTTGTCTCTGGGAATAATTCATACAGACCAGACATATATTGAGAGAATTGATCTGGGAACGCAACGGAGAGATACCCTTGGGCTGAGTTGGGCTGCATTGTTACAAACACGTAACACTCTGAACAAAATCGCACTTGCCCAAAAAGTGGGGCAACCGGAAGATCGCATCGTCGTAATGGAAGCATTGCTTAAAAGTTCTCTTAATGAAGCGGAACGAAATTTCGCCAAGTTTATTTCATTGCCACAAGTTGGAGAGAATAAACAGAGAGATGCTTTATTGACTGAGATAGAACTCGCTTACCAAGAATACTTTAATGCATTAAAAGAACTGAAAGATTATCTCTATAGCGGAAATTTTCAGGCTTTCCATGATCAGCCTACAGAAACGTATCAGAGCCGAATGGAAGTTGCCTATAACAACTACATGAAGTACCTCAATAATAATATTGTGGAAGTGGTAGCAGCAGCGGCGCTTTATTACAAAACCGCTATTGCGATGTTCTTCGGCTCTATTTTAATGGTGTTTATTGTCGCTCTGGCCGCTCATTGGTGGTTGAAACGCAATCTTCTCAGGCCATTTGCCAATATGAGAGCGTGTTTTCAGGATGTGGCTGATGGGCGCTTGAATAAAGAAATAGCTGTCACAACCAATGATGAAATTGGTGATATATTCAAACAGTTACGTGATATGCAAAATTCACTGATCACTTCAATTGGTGCAGTGCGTGACAATACCAACCAAATGTATGTCGGTATTCAAGAAATTACACAAGGCAACACAGACCTCTCGTCACGTACAGAAGAGCAGGCGGCCTCACTGGAAGAAACTGCGGCCAGCATGGAAGAGTTGACCGTAACAGTTAAGCAAAACGCAGAAAATGCGCGTCAGGCGAGTGAGCTGGCAGTATCGGCTTCTCAGGTTGCATCAAAAGGTGGAAAGCTGACCACCAGCGTTGTAGCAACCATGGATGAAATTGCCAATAGCTCGAAAAAAATCAGCGCCATCATTAGCGTGATTGATGGCATTGCATTCCAGACCAATATTCTGGCATTGAACGCCGCAGTTGAAGCCGCCCGTGCTGGCGAGCAGGGGCGCGGGTTCTCTGTCGTGGCTGGTGAAGTCCGCGATTTGGCACAGAGAAGTGCTGAAGCAGCAAAAGAGATAAAAATACTTATCGATGAATCTGTCCACCGAGTGAGCCAAGGTTCAGAGCTGGTCAACGATGCAGGGCAAACGATGGATGAACTCGTTGTATCCGTTAATCGAGTCACCGATCTCATGGCTGAAATTGCGGCGGCTTCTGATGAACAGAGCCGTGGAATTCACCAAGTTGCTCAGGCTGTCAGCCAAATGGATCAAGTCACACAACAAAATGCGACCTTGGTAGAACAATCTGCGGCTGCTGCCTCAGCACTTGAAGATAAAGCAGATATGTTAGTGAAAACAGTGACACAATTTGAACTGCCTGCAAATTCATCACACAAGCGTCAGGGGGCTTCTGCATCAAACATGACCAATGAGTATGTTGTAGATTAAGTACACTGAGGTCAGATGAAATCCAATTTAATAGCTTCAGATTCTGATGCTACAGCGCCGCTGAGCTTTATGCTCACGCGGCATGCTTTGTCAGATGCGCAATTTGAGCGCATCTGCCAGTTTATCTATCAACGGGCTGGCATTGTACTGGCAAAAAATAAACGTGAAATGGTCTATAACCGCTTAGTCAGGCGGTTACGTGTATTAGGGTTAGATAACTTTGGTCAATATTTGTCGATTCTGGAACACGATATCCATAGCGGAGAGTGGGAATTGTTCATTAATTCATTGACCACCAATCTCACGGCATTTTTCAGGGAAGCACACCATTTTCCTATTCTGGCAGCCCATGCCAGCCGGAAAAATGGTGGAACATACCGTGTTTGGAGCGCCGCCGCTTCAACAGGTGAGGAGCCATATTCAATTGCAATGACTCTGTGTGATTCACTGGGGCATAGATCAAACAGGATAAAAATCATTGGCAGCGATATAGATACCAGTGTGCTGGAAAAAGCCCGGCAAGGTGTTTATCGGTTGGAAGAATTGCAGACTCTCAGCGAAAGCCAAAAGAAAAAATATTTTTTCAAAGGGGTGGGGCTCTTTGAAGGTTATGCGCGCGTGCGCCCTGTGCTGACTGATCTAATCAGCTTCCAGCACTTGAATCTATTGGATTCTGATTGGGCGCTTGACGAGAAATTTGATGCGATATTCTGCCGCAATGTCATGATTTATTTTGATAAAAAGACGCAGGAAAGGATCTTGCGCCGTTTCGTCAATTTCTTAAAACCAGACGGTTTGCTCTTTGCGGGGCATTCTGAAAACGTCACTCAAATTAGCCGAGAGTTCTACTTGCAAGGACAGACCGTTTACGGTGTAGGTCGGGCAAGGAGGGGTCATGAATAAAATAACTGTTCTTTGTGTGGATGATTCGGCACTAATGCGCCAAATCATGCGGGAAATTATCAATAGTCATCCTGATATGGAAGTGGTGGATTGCGCGCCGGATCCATTTGTTGCCCGTGATCTCATCAAAAAACACAACCCGCAGGTATTAACGTTGGATGTTGAAATGCCTCGCATGGATGGCATTGATTTTCTGGAGAAATTAATGCGGTTGCGCCCCATGCCGGTTGTGATGGTTTCTTCCCTGACAGGAAAGGGTTCAGAAATCACACTGAAAGCACTGGAATTGGGGGCGGTTGATTTTGTCACTAAACCCCAGCTCGGTATCCGCGATGGCATGTTGGCATACAGTGAATTGATTGCTGAAAAGATTCGGGCGGCGGCGCAGGCAAAAGTCAGCACCATCAAAGCCGACACTGGTGTTTCAGCCCCACTGAATTTCAAGCCGTTGCTGTCCAGTGAAAAACTGATCGCAGTTGGGGCTTCAACGGGGGGAACAGAGGCAATCAAAAACCTGCTGCAACCATTGCCGGTTACCAGCCCGGCCTTGCTGATAACGCAACATATGCCTCCCGGTTTCACGCGCTCATTTGCCGAAAGGCTCAATAAATTGAGCCAAATTACCGTGAAAGAAGCTGAGGATGGCGAACGTGTTTTGCCGGGGCATGCCTATATTGCACCGGGCGATCGCCATATGGAACTTTGCCGCAGCGGGGCGAATTACCAAATCATGATAACCGGTGCCTTGCCGGTTAATCGGCATCGTCCTTCCGTTGATGTTTTATTCCGCTCTGTTGCCAGATATGCAGGGCGTAATGCCGTGGGTGTCATTCTGACCGGAATGGGCAGTGATGGTGCTGCGGGATTATTGGAAATGAAACAAGCTGGTGCCTATACCTTGGCACAAGATGAAACAAGTTGCGTGGTATTCGGAATGCCGCGTGCGGCTATCCAATTGGGGGCTGTGGATGAAGTGATGGATCTCCAAAAAATCAGTAAAACGATGCTGGCCAAAATCAGCATGGGTCAATCGGTGCGTATTTAGCAGTTGTATTTGATGTTAATTTTTGCAGCACTATTTTTTTGTAATACGTTTCGTAATGCGTTTTTATAAAAAATAAGTGCTGTCGGACAAGTGAAATTCCAAGGAGTTTTTATGGCAAGTAAGGATCTGAGATTTCTGGTAGTCGATGACTTTTCAACTATGCGTCGAATTGTACGTAATCTACTGAAAGAATTGGGCTTCAATAATGTAGACGAAGCGCAGGATGGGGCGGAGGCACTGACTAAACTTCGTACTGCTGAATTTGATTTCGTTATTTCTGACTGGAATATGCCAAATATTGACGGGCTGGAATTGTTGAAAACAATTCGCGGTGAAGAAAAATTAGCAGCATTGCCTGTTTTGATGGTCACGGCAGAAGCGAAAAAAGAAAACATTATTGCAGCCGCACAAGCTGGTGCCAGCGGTTATGTCGTGAAACCATTCACCGCTGCTATTTTAGAAGAGAAACTCGATAAAATATTTGAAAAATTGGGGCTCTAAGGAGACAAAATGAGTGAAAATCCAGTCATGCCGAGAGATGAGGCGATCCCAACCAGTGAAATAATCAGTCGTATCGGGCAATTAACGAGAATGCTGCGTGATAGCCTGCGTGAACTGGGATTGGATCAAACTATTGCTCAGGCGGCTGAGGCGATCCCAGATGCAAGGGAGCGATTGAATTACGTTGTCCAAATGACGGCACAAGCGGCTGAAAGAGTGCTGAACTGCGTTGAAGCAGCGCAGCCTCGTCAAAACGAATTGGAAGCATCTGCAAAATCCTTGACTGAACGTTGGGATGAGTGGTTTGCCAACCCGAAAAATTTGGATTTGACAGATGCCCGCTCACTGGTAACGGACACAAGGAATTACCTAAACCTTGTGCCTGACTATGCCTCATTTACCAATGCCCAATTACTTGAAATCATGATGGCTCAAGACTTTCAGGATCTTACCGGGCAGGTAATCAAACGGATGATGGAAGTCATTCAGGAACTGGAAAAACAATTGGTTATGGTATTGATGGAAAATATGCCCTCTGACCAGATAGTCAAAGCTAAAAAAGAGAACGATAGTCTTCTTAATGGGCCTCAAGTCAACCAAAATGGTGCAGGCGTTATTGCCAACCAGGAACAAGTTGATGATTTGCTGGATAGTTTAGGGTTTTGATAACGAGTGCGAGTATTTAACAAGCAGTAGCTAACCAAATAGTATTTAACAATGAGTCGCTTACAAATAATATTTTAATCGTAACTTTTTTATAAATAGAATCTTAAAGAACAAAACTTAAAAGTTTTGTTCTCGTTTGGGTGAGTCTGGAGGCTGGCCCAAACGCCAGCCCCAATGCAATTTATTTCTCATTTTTGTGCCTCATTTTATTTTTCATTGCTTATTTTTTACTTCTCATTATTTATTGTTCACCTTAATAAATTTACGGGTAAATATTTATAAATTGTAGAGAGTGACACATTGTAAAGAATCGATAACTGCTTGCGGCTATGTCCTTTATCCAGCAATCGGGCGGCCTGCTGTCTGTCTTCTTCGGTAAATATCACGGGGCGCCCGCCAATTCGGCCCTGTTCCCGTGCTGCGGCCAGACCGGCATTGGTTCTTTCCACAATCAACTCGCGTTCCATTTCTGCCAGCGCGCTCATTACGTGGAAAAAAAACCGCCCCATTGCCGTACTGGTATCAATACTGTCAGTCAGGCTTTGGAAGTGGATCCCCCGTTCGTGCAGCTCAGAAATGAGCGTTACCAGATTTTTTACGCTTCTCCCCAATCTATCCAATTTCCAAACAACCAAAGTATCGCCGGAATGAAGATGTTTTAAAGCTCTCTTCAAACCCGGGCGATTAGCGGTTTTTCCACTGATTCTGTCTTCAAAAATAAATTCACAGTTAATGCTGTTCAGCGCATTTCTTTGTAAATCACTATTTTGGTCATTTGTTGACACTCTGATGTAACCCACTTTTGCCACTGATAATCCTTTAATTACGTTATACGTTTCGTCTTTCAAATTGCCTTTTTGTTGGCTGAATTCGTTCACCCCGACCACCGTTTTTATAAACATACGGATCCGGGGATGATCTCCCTTGTCGCCTCGATGCAATTTGAAATCCATTGCGTATAGAGACTATTTATTATGTAGATAATACTGATTTGGCCGATACAAAAAACCAATAATTAATAATATTTCGAGATAAAAGTTTGCTATGTGACAGCAGTAACATAACAAGTAATGAAATAATTACACTTATTAATTAACTCATTGAAACATGACCAAATCGAGTGATTTAACTCACAGTATTAATTTTTCCTTCCAGTAATAGCGAATAAGTTCTCGCTTATTTTCCAAAAATACTCTTTATTTAATTGAAATAATTTTGTTGCTAACTTGTTACGTTAAATGCCGAGGGTGTATATGGAACAGATTACACAATGGTTAGGTGCAATAAACGGGGTAGTATGGGGCATTCCAATGCTAATTGGGTTGCTGGGCATTGGTATCTTCATGCAGATCCGCCTATCCTTTTTGCCCATCCGTAAACTGGGTATGGGTTTCAAATTACTTTTCCAAAAAAATGAAAAACGGGGCGAAGGCCAGATTTCACCTTTCAATGCGTTGATGACTGCGTTGTCAGCAACAATTGGAACCGGGAATATAGCGGGTGTCGCGACCGCCATTGTCATGGGCGGGCCGGGTGCACTGTTCTGGATGTGGATGACCGCTTTAGTGGGCATGGCGACAAAATATTCAGAAGCCGTGCTGGCGGTACGTTTCCGTGAAACCGACAAAAAAGGGAATTACGTTGGCGGCCCAATGTACTACATCAAAAATGGCCTTGGGAAAAAATGGGTTTGGCTGGGAACGCTTTTTGCCTTTTTCGGCAGTATAGCTGGCTTTGGCATCGGCAATACGGTACAGGCCAACTCAGTTGCAGATGTACTGGAAAGTAATTTTGGCATCGAAAAAGCCATCACTGCGGGCATTTTGGTTATTTTGGTCGGCGCTGTGTTGATCGGCGGCATTAAACGTATTTCTGATGTTGCCGGAAAATTAGTACCTATTATGACAGTCGGTTACTTTGGTGCCGGAATCATTGTGCTGGGGATGAATATTTCTGCCATTCCGGATGCCTTTGCTTTAATCATCAAATCTGCTTTCACGCCAGTCGCGGCTCAGGGCGGATTTGCTGGTGCTGCGGTCTGGGCGGCGATCCGTTTTGGTATTGCCCGTGGCATATTCTCAAACGAAGCGGGCATGGGAAGCGCCCCAATCGCCCACGCCGCAGCCAAAACCCAAAACCCGATCCGCCAAGGGCTGATTGCCATGCTGGGAACGTTCATTGACACCATTATTGTCTGCTCCGTAACCGGCTTGACCATTATTATTACGGGCGGCTGGCTGTCCGGCCAGACGGGGGCAACATTGACCGCGGCTTCTTTCTCAGCCGTCATCCCGGGAGGCAATTATATTGTTGCCGTGGCCTTGGCGATTTTTGCCTTCACGACCATTTTAGGCTGGAGCTTCTACGGTGAAAAATGTATCCAATATTTACTGGGGCCAAAAGCTATCGTGCCTTTCCGTATTGCCTGGATTATTGCGTTGCCGATTGGCGCCACTCAGTCATTGACTTTTGTCTGGTTGCTGGCGGATACCCTCAACGCAATGATGGCAATTCCCAACCTGATAGCCATCGCGTTGCTCAGCCCGGTTGTGTATAGGCTGACGAAAGATCATATTAAAGATGTTA
Organism: Xenorhabdus santafensis; assembly: GCF_033949405.1. NCBI lineage: Bacteria > Pseudomonadati > Pseudomonadota > Gammaproteobacteria > Enterobacterales > Morganellaceae > Xenorhabdus > Xenorhabdus santafensis. The sequence goes on from NZ_VCDN01000064.1 coordinate 7,430, forward strand.
ACGCGGATAGCATTGACATTAAGCCTGTGATGAAGGCGGATTGATATTTTTAAAAACAATGTATTGATGTCAGTAAGTGAAATCAGTAAGTGAAAATAAAAAGTGAACAATAAAAAATAAGAAACGAAAAAATAGGGAGTGGTGATTACAAGCCACTTTCTATTTTTCACCGCTTTTTACCATCAAAATGAATAATTATTCCTTTGGAAATGCCAGCATGATGCCATTGGGCTTTTTTGCTGCCCTAACCATAATTCCCCAAATACCCCCGCAAAATTCGCAGTGTTCCCGCCATTGAATTCTTGGGCTTTTGTCATGCTTATCGTCATCTTTCAAGTTACAGCTTTGTTGGCTGCGCTCACTCACCTCGGTCACATAGTCATCTATGCTCCCGGGGATTAATGAAAGGCTCTGCCTTTCACCGGAGGCCAGCCTTTGGCTGGGCAAACTCGTTCCCGACGAATTTGTCATTCCCTTGCCGTCGCGCTGTATCTTGAAATCCATAGGGTATAGCACAATTTTGTTTGCTCTTTTCCAAAGGCAAATTTTACATGTAATAACGAACGCTCACCAAGGAAAGTCGTGGCTGAAGATAGCGATCTCGAAAAAACCGAAGAACCCACGCCCCATAAACGGGAAAAAGCCCGTAAAGAGGGGCAGATTGCGCGTTCCAAGGAGCTCACCTCAATCCTGATGTTGGCGGGAGGGGTAAGCCTGCTCTGGATGAGCGGGCAGTCGATCACCCATGAACTTTCATTGATGGTATTTGAAGGGTTCAACTTCGACCACAATATGGTCAGCAACGATAAACAGATGGTGCAACAAGTCGGTCGATTGCTGAAACAAGCCGTTTTTGCCTTGCTGCCCGTTTTTGCCGGGTTGGTCTTGATTGCCCTTGGCGCCCCGACGTTGATGGGGGGGCTGTTATTTAGCTCCAAATCCGTCAAATTTGATCTGAAAAAGCTGAACCCGATTTCGGGTCTGAAAAAAATATTCTCCATGAATGCGTTGGCTGAATTATTTAAAGCCATTTTGAAAGCATCAATGGTCGGTTGCGGTGCTGCCTTGTTTATCTGGTCGAATTGGCCGGCCATGCTGAATCTGATTGCTCAGCCGCCATTGATGGCATTGAGTGATGCCATGATGATGCTGATCTTTGCCAGCTATATTGTCTTGTTTATGTTGATACCGATGGTGGCATTTGATGTGTTGTATCAAATCCGCAGCCATCTGAAAAAATTGAGAATGACCCGTCAGGAGATCAAGGATGAATTTAAGGAGCAAGAAGGGGATCCCCATGTAAAGGCAAGAATTCGTCAACAACAGCGAGCGGCCGCGCGTAAGCGCATGATGGCGGATGTGCCGAAGGCAGATGTCATTGTCACTAACCCGACCCATTACGCCGTTGCCTTACAGTATGACAGTAAAAAAATGGGTGCCCCCAAAGTACTGGCAAAAGGGGCCGGGCTTATTGCCTTGCGCATAAAAGAAATTGGTGCGGAGAATCGCATTCCGTTACTGGAAGCGCCGCCTTTGGCAAGGGCGTTGTTTCGTCATGCTGAAGTCGGGGGCTTTATTCCTGCTGCGCTCTATGCTGCTGTCGCAGAAGTGCTTGCCTGGGTTTACCAATTAAAACGTTGGAAACAGGAAGGTGGCCTGAAACCGAAGAAACCTGAAAATCTGCCAGTGCCGCCAGCACTGGATTTTGCTGGAGAAAATAATCGTCATGGCTAATCTGGCCTCATTACTACGCTTAATGGGAAATCGTTCAACGGGAAATCTTTTACCGGGGAATATGAAAGGCTCCGAGTGGCAAATGCTTGCGGGGCCTGTTCTGATCTTGATGATCTTGTCGATGATGGTACTGCCGTTGCCGCCATTTTTGCTTGATCTGTTGTTCACTTTTAATATCGCACTTTCCATCATGGTCTTGCTGGTGGCAATGTTCACCCGCCGGACGCTGGATTTCGCTGCATTCCCGACTATTCTGCTATTTTCAACCTTATTGCGTCTCTCCCTGAACGTTGCTTCCACTCGAATCATCCTGATGGAAGGCCATACCGGTTCGGCGGCGGCCGGGCAAGTGGTGGAAGCTTTTGGTCACTTTCTTGTGGGCGGTAACTTTGCAATTGGTATCGTTGTTTTCGTTATCCTGATCCTGATTAACTTCATGGTCATCACCAAAGGTGCGGGGCGTATTGCAGAAGTTGGTGCGCGCTTCGTGCTGGATGGTATGCCCGGCAAACAAATGGCGATTGATGCCGACTTGAATGCCGGATTAATCGGCGAGGATGAAGCCAAGAAACGTCGTGCCGAAGTCACACAGGAAGCTGATTTTTATGGCTCAATGGATGGTGCGAGTAAATTTGTGCGTGGCGATGCCATCGCCGGCTTGATGATCTTGGTGATTAATGTCATTGGCGGATTAATTGTTGGTGTTGCCCAACATGGCCTGACTCTGGGCGATGCGGCGGAAGCTTATACATTGCTGACCATTGGTGACGGATTGGTTGCCCAGTTGCCAGCATTAATCATCTCTACTGCGGCGGGTGTTATCGTTACCCGCGTGGCAACGGATGAAGATGTCGGCCAGCAAATGGTAACCCAGCTTTTCAACAACCCTAAGGTCATGATGTTGAGTGCTGGCGTGCTTGGGTTACTCGGTCTGGTACCGGGAATGCCTAACTTTGTGTTCCTGCTGTTCACGGCAGCATTGGCGGGATTGGGCTGGTTCCTGCTGCGTAAAGATAAAAACCCGTTGATGGCACAACACGAAGAGATGAAAGCGGTGGAAGAGCAACAACAAACCGCAGAAGCGTCATGGTCTGATGTGCAGTTGGAAGATCCACTGGGAATGGAAGTGGGCTACCGTTTGATCCCAATGGTCGATTTCCGTCAAAACGGGGAATTGCTGGGTCGTATCAGTGGCATTCGCAAAAAATTTGCGCAAGAAGTGGGATATTTGCCTCCTGTCGTGCACATCCGTGACAATTTGGAATTAGCGCCGGCCAGTTACCGCATTATGATGAAAGGGGTAGAAATTGGCCGTGGTGAAGCACATCCGGGGCGTTGGCTGGCGATCAATCCGGGCGGTGCTGTGGGCGAACTACAGGGCGATTTAACAACCGATCCGGCCTTTGGCTTGGCGGCGGTGTGGATTGATGACAGCTTAAGGGAACAGGCACAAGTACAGGGATATACTGTTGTTGCGGCCAGCACGGTTGTTGCAACTCACTTGAACCATTTGCTGTCCCAACACTCCAGCGAACTGTTCGGCAGACAAGAAGCCCAACAATTGTTTGAACGTGTCAGTCAGGAAATGCCAAAACTGACGGAAGACTTCATTCCTGATGTTGTCAGCTTGACGACTTTGCATAAAGTTCTGCAAAACCTGCTGGCAGAGCAAGTGCCGATCCGCGACATGCGCTCCATTATTGAAACATTGGCTGAACATGCACCGGTACAGAAAGATCCTTATGAATTGACTGCCATGATCCGAATTTCACTCGGCAGGGCCATCGCCCAGCAATGGTTCCCGGGAGCAGATGAAATAAAAGTCATTGGCTTGGATACCAGTCTGGAAAGATTGCTGCTTCAGGCACTGCAAAATGGCGGTGGATTAGAACCGGGCTTGGCGGAAAGCTTGGAACGTCAGGCCGCAGAAGCTTTGGAGCGTCAAGAAATGCTGGGAGCGCCGCCAGTGTTGCTGGTCAACCATGCGCTGCGCCCATTATTATCCCGTTTCCTGCGCCGCGTATTGCCGCGGTTGGTTGTATTGTCCAACCTTGAAATTACGGACAACCGCCAAATCAGAATGACCGCGACTATTGGCGGGGCGAGATAATATTGAGTAGGTTGTGTTTTAACCCCGATTAGAACTTCCTGTATTTTCAATTTCCAGTTTTAAACAGGGCAAGATATGAATATTCATATCTTGCCCAACACCTGAACATCTGCCACTAACATTTTGTCTCATTCAGCAATAAAAAAATTCTTGATACATCAAAAGATTGCTAGACTGATTAGAAAGCAACATTTCTAATATGTTATTATCGCAGTAGTTTTTTTCTTCTCTCAAATTCGCCGGAGAAATTCAGATGCCCAAAATCCATGTGGGACTCTTTTTTGGAGGGAAATCTTCCGAGCATGAAGTCTCTCTTCAATCAGCCAAAAATATCCTTGAAGCTATAGATAAAGAAAAGTTTGATGTGTCCCTTATTGGCATAGACAAAGAAGGTGTGTGGCATCTAAACGAGGCTTCCGGGTTCTTGCTCAATGCAGATAACCCTAGTCTTATCGCATTAAATCAGTCGGGAAGGCACGTTGCACTTGTGCCGGGGCAGCAGAAAAACCAGCTGATCGAATCCAAAAACGCTCAACTGCTTTCACAATTAGATGTGATTTTTCCTATTGTGCACGGCACGCAGGGAGAAGATGGCTCATTGCAGGGATTACTTCGCATGGCTAATCTCCCATTCGTGGGTTCCGGGGTACTTGGTTCTGCTGTATGTATGGATAAAGATGTGGCTAAACGCCTGCTTCGCGATGCAGGACTAGAGGTTGCGCCTTTCATATGCCTTAATCGCCATAAACGTCATGAACTGAGCTTTGAAACCATTCAGGCACAATTAGGTATGCCTGTATTCATAAAACCCGCAAATCAAGGTTCTTCTGTCGGAGTCAGCAAAGTGACGACTCCAGAAGAGCTGGAAATCGCCCTTGATCTGGCTTTCACTTTTGACAACAAATTGTTAATAGAAAAAGCCATTAATGGGAGAGAAATTGAGTGTGCGGTGCTGGGCAATGAGTATCCTGAAGCTAGTGTATGTGGAGAAATTGTACTTAGCCGCGGTTTCTACTCTTATGAAACCAAATATATTGAAAGTGACGGTGCAAAACTAGCTATCCCTGCCCAGATGAGTCAGGATGCCAGCGAGCGTATACGGAATATGGCCTTAAAAGCATTTGAGGCTCTTGAGTGTGCGGGAATGGCTCGTGTGGATGTATTTATGACTGAAGACGAGCAGATTGTGATTAATGAAGTTAACACGCTGCCAGGGTTTACCAGCATCAGCATGTATCCAAAACTCTGGGGAGCCACAGGTATTAGCTATACAAACTTAATCACGCGGCTTATTGAGTTAGCGATAGAACGCCACCAAAATGAAGCCCAATTGAAAAGCTCGGTATTTTAACGAGTAGTAGGGATTTTTCCCTTTCAGGAAGGTTAGGTAAGTGGGTTTATAACTGTTTAAACAGCAAATAAAGTAAACCCCTTATCTTTGCTGATATACACATCGTTTTTCAAGTTGCATCTTTGCTGGCGGCACTTACTTCAGCCACTGTTTACAGCCTCGATGCAACTCGAAATCCATAGGGTACAAACCAAACAAACCTGTAGATATGGCTATCTGGACATCACAATAAAAAATCAAACGCTGACTTTGTGACCAGATAACGCCGTATTACGGTGTGCCTGACCATCTGCACCATAAAGAGAAGGGCTGTGGTGACTTTTCAGAAAAGCAATCGCTTGACTGTTCAACTCGACATGTTGATCCAGCAAAAGACCATTATGCGCATTTAAATCACGGATGCGCTCAAGTGTTTGGCTAATTTGTTCCCATAATATAGCCAATCTTTCATGGGCGGCATAAGGCGCATTGATTTTCAGCGTTTCATTTAAGTACTGACGTTTTCGTTCTGCGTGATCAAGCGCCGAAAGCAAAAATGTTTTTTGTTCCGTCACCCGATGTAAATGATTCGCTTCAATAAAGCCTTCACTTAATATGCGCTGCTCTTCTGCCATAGTATGAGAAAGCGAATTTAAATGTGCGCGTTGCTGTTCGAGCAAGAGTTGAAGTTCTTCCATTTATGGCTCTTTATGATTTTGATGGTTTATTTATCATATTCCATGTTTTCAAGGGCTTCTCTGAACAGGGCATCGGCAATCTTACCGCTGTCCATTGTCAGGGTTCCCTTTGCAATGGCTTCTTTCAATTGTTGTACTTTCTGGATATCAATATCCTGACTGCTTGGCTGAACAAGCTTTTTCTGTGCTTCACTCAGTTTAACCTGTGTATCGGCACTTTTTTCTGCCACAGCCACAGTTCTGCGAGTGCTTTGAGCACCTTCATTGGCATTCCGTTGCTGTAAAGCAGCAATAGCCAGTAGAGGTTGAGTGCGTTCAATACTCATAATCGTAATCCTTTAATCAGGCATTATTTATTTGTCTTATACCTGTCGTCTTTCAAGTTGCAGCTTTGTTGGCTACGCTCACACACCAGTCACATAGTTATCCATGTTTCAGGTGATGCCTTTCCTTGCCGTCGCACTGCATCTTGAAATCCATCGGGTATAGGTAGCAGGCGATATACCGCTGGCATGCCTGTAAATCATGGTCTGTTGGTTATATCGGCTGGAAGAAATAAAACTTTAGCCATTTATAACATCATTTTTACACTACCATTCTCTTGAGCTTCACCAGTAATAACCTGTCCGGAGTTCAGGCGAACACGAATATTATCAAAACTCGCGGCGTTGTTAATCGCTTTTCCTTCGTAACGCACTTGAAAATGGTGTCCATCTACGGTAACGACCACATTTTGTCCGGCTTCTATTGCCCAAGGACGCCGGATCATATTGCGTGTGATGAATTGCCCGGCAGCGATGTTACGAAGTGCAATACCATGTTGTATGGCCTTTTTGTTACGAATTATGTCGTTTGGCAGCTTGTCCAATGCTCCCGTTTTAATGTGAAAATCTTTTTCTGTCAGGGTTGCACTACGGTTAATGGCTCGCTTAGCGACTAAATAGGAACCGGTGACATTGACATAAGCCTGAATAAAGCGTCGTTGTTGGCCGCACGTTACAGGAACGGAAAGGCTTCCCCAATTCTTGTTGCCAATTGGCTGCTGTATTTCAGGCAGTTCACAATCCGGCCATTGCTGTTCAGGCGTTTTTATTTCTACTTTGACTTTATTGCCTGATGTGTGATGGATCTGGCTGAAATAGTCGCTTATCAATTGCGGTAAGTTGTTCCCCCAAGAGACAGAACTGACAAAAAATAAATTAAGGAAAAAGGTAAGAAACCCGATAGTTTTTAATGCCGGCATTTAACCACCTTAACCCTGTTAGCGAACCATGATTTCAAAACATATTCAGTACCTGTTGGATGTTAATAGTGTAACGCGATTGATTATTCGTTAATGGGATAAATAGCAATCCAATTTGTTTCTATTCTTCGAATCAGCTTTTTCTTCTCCGTTTATTCTGTTAGCTGCTTGGAGCTTATCCCAGCACTGTTTTATCAATATACCCTCTAGATTTCGAGTTGCAGCCAACAAGGCTGTAACTTGAAAGACGACGGGTATAAGTAGTCAGCAAAAACGAGGAAGGAATATGCTCGATAAATTAGATGCCGCCTTTCAATTTCGACAAGAAGCGCTGGCACTCCGTAATCAGCGGCAGGAAATTCTGTCCGCTAATATCGCCAATGCGGATACCCCTGGCTATCAGGCGCGTGATATCGATTTTGCGGCTCAGCTGAAAAAAACGATGGCACATGGTCGTGTAACGGGAAATGGAATTGGGCTGACTCTGACATCCGATCGGCATATTCCCATTCAACCTCAAAAGCGTCTGGAGATGGATCTGCTGTATAGGGTGCCATATCAGACGGCAATGGATGGAAATACCGTTGACATGGATATGGAACGCAGCAATTTCGCAGATAACAGTCTGAAATATCAGGCTGAACTTACTATGACGAATGCGCAGATCAAAAGCATGATGTCAGTTCTACAGTCACAAGGATAATGGGAATGTCTTTACTCAGTATTTTTGATATTGCCAGCTCTGCGCTTTCCGCTCAGTCCCAGCGACTGAACGTCAGCGCCAGCAATATGGCGAATGCCGATAGTATTGTCGGGCCGGATGGTGAGCCTTATCGTGCCAAGCAAGTGGTTTTCCGCGTTGCCGCACCGGCGGGGCAGGAGATAGGCGGAGTTCGGGTCAGCGAGGTCGTGGATGATCCTACGCCTTTCCGCCTTGAATATAAGCCGGGTAACCCATTGGCTGATGAAAAAGGTTATGTACGTATGCCGAATGTGGATGTGGTCGGGGAAATGGTCAACACCATCTCTGCTTCCCGCAGTTATCAGGCAAACGTTGAAGTGCTTAACACCACTAAGTCCATCATGTTGAAAACGTTGACGCTGGGTCAGTAACAGGAATTCCATTATGGCAGTGACCGCTTCAATCAATGATTCATTGGATAATACCACGGTAGGCGAGCTTGCCTCCGGGGCAAAGACAAAACCACAAAGCAGCGACGATATTAAAGATAATTTCTTGAATTTATTGGTCGCCCAGCTCAAGAATCAAGATCCAACCAATCCGATGCAAAATAATGAGTTAACAACTCAGCTTGCACAGATCAGCACCGTTCAGGGTGTAGAAAAACTCAATAAAACACTGGGAGCTGTTGTCGGACAGATGGACAACAATCAGGCGATGCAGACGACATTGCTGATTAATCGGGGTGTTATGGTGCCCGGCGATAAAATTCTGGTGGGCTCCAGTGAAGATAAAGGCATTAGCACAACGCCATTTGGCTTTGAGCTGACCCGACCTGCCGATGACGTGAAAATAACCATCAAAGATAAGAGTGGTGCGGTAGTTCGGGAATTGGATATCGGCAAATTTGAAGCTGGTGTCCAGAGTTTCGTATGGGATGGCAAAGACGCAGATGGCAAGGATGTGGAAAACGGAGCTTACAGCTTCACTGTTTCCGCAAGCTATCAAAATCAAGCGTTAGTGACACTTCCGCTGACCTATGCCGTAGTCAACGGCGTCACGCGGGGTGAGGATGGCACTAAATTAGATTTAGGGCTGGCGGGTACGGTAACCATGGATAAAGTTCGTCAGATTCTTTAATTAAACGGAGGACATATGTCTTTTTCACAAGCGGTTAGTGGCTTGAATGCCGCAGCGAGTAACCTGGACGTTATTGGTAATAACATTGCAAACTCGGCTACTTTTGGCTTTAAATCCAGCTCCGCTGCTTTCGCGGACGTTTTCAGCGGCTCAGATGTGGGCTTGGGTGTTAAGGTTTCTGGCATGGTTCAGAACTTTAAAGATGGCTCAACCACCACGACTAACCGCCAGTTGGACATGGCTATCACACAGGGCGGTTTTTTCCGCATGCAGGACTCCAACGGCAATATTTTCTATTCCCGCAATGGTCAGTTCCAGATGGATGCAGACCGTAACCTGATCAATATGCAGGGGATGAAACTGACCGGTTATCCGGCGGTCAACGGTGAAGTACAGCAGGGCGGGGCAGTCGGGCCGATTTCGATCCCAACCGACATGCTGGATGCAAAAGCTACGACCGAAATGAAACTGAAAGCCAATCTGAATTCAATGGAAACGGCGATCAGCGGCACATTTGATCCCAACAAGAAAGACACATTTAATTTCAGTGCACCGCTTCAAGCATTTGATAGCTTGGGGAATGAGCATGATATCAATGTGTTTTTTGTTAAAACAGAAAATAACAAATGGGCAGTTCATGCGCTGGACAGATCTGTTGGCGGTGAACCTCAGGCACTGGGTGAGTTAGAATTCAGTACCAGCGGCCAAATGAAAGAGATTCCGGCGTTTAAATTTAATTTGGCTGCTTTGAATGGCTCAGCGCCTGCGGAAATCAACATTGATCTCAATGGCAGCAAGCAGCAGAGCATTGCACAAAACTCCATCGCACCGCCAAAGCAGGATGGTTATGCGACCGGCCATTTCACCAACTACCGGGTTGATAATGACGGTAAAATTTATGGTGTTTACTCTAACTCCCAGACTTTGGCTCTCGGTCAGGTGGTACTGGCAAACTTCTCTAACCCTGAAGGTTTGGCTTCACAAGGCGATAACGTGTGGGCGGAATCCGGTGCCTCCGGCAGCCCGGTTGTGGGCCTCGCAGGTTCAGGCAACTTCGGTAAGCTCATCAGCGGCGCGCTGGAAGCCTCTAACGTGGACATGAGCCAAGAACTGGTCAACATGATCGTCGCTCAGCGTAACTATCAATCCAACGCCCAGACCATCAAGACGCAAGATCAAATTCTGCAAACTCTGGTCAGCATGCGTTAACAGGCTCCGGCTGGCCGCTTTTTTTGGAGATAGTTTATGGATCACGTCATTTATACCGCGATGGGCGCAGCACGACAAACGCTGGAGCATCAGGCCGTTACTGCCAATAATCTGGCCAATGCGTCAACGCCGGGCTTTAAAGCCCAGCTTGCTGCGTTGCGTGCCGTACCGATTGAAGGCGAAACCCTGCCAACGCGTACACTCACAGTTGCCTCCACTCCCGGCATGGATAGCCGTCAGGGGCCAATGAATTATACCTCGCGTCCGCTGGACGTGGCTGTCGGACAAGGCGGCTATTTGGCGGTTCAACTCGAAGATGGAACGGAAGCCTATACCCGCAACGGCAGCATTCAGATTTCACCCGAAGGCCAATTGATGGTGCAGGGGCGCATGTTAATGGGTGAAAACGGGCCGATTGATGTTCCGCCACAGGCTGAACTGACCATCGCGGCAGATGGCGCTATCTCTGCGTTGATTGCCAGCGATCCGCCAACTTTGTTGGGACAGATTGGCAAACTGAAAATCGTTAAACCAGAAGCCAACCAAGTGGTGCGGGGTGACGATGGTTTGTTCCATCTGACGCCACAGGCTCAAGAGCAACTGGGTAATGAACTGGCGGCCAGTACAGAAGTGAAAATCATGCCGGGTGTTCTGGAAGGCAGCAATGTCAATCCGGTAGAAAGCATGGTGAACATGATAGCCAACGCGCGTCGCTTTGAGATGCAGATGAAAGTCATACACAGTTCCGATGAGAATGCACAGCGGGCTAACCAAATTCTCGCGATGAGCTGAATCGGGAACAGGGGATAAATTCATGATCCGATCTTTATGGATTGCCAAGACTGGGCTGGATGCTCAGCAAACAAATATGGATGTCATTGCCAACAACTTGGCAAACGTCAGTACCAACGGTTTTAAACGTCAGCGCGCTGTCTTTGAAGATTTACTCTATCAAACAGAGCGTCAACCGGGTGCGATGTCATCTGAACAGACTAACCTGCCTTCGGGTTTGCAGATAGGTACAGGTGTGCGTCCGGTCGCGACTGAGCGTCTGCACAGTCAAGGTAACTTGGCTCAGACCAATAACAGCAAAGACGTCGCCATCAAGGGACAAGGTTTCTTCCAGATCCAGATGCCTGATGGCACAACAGGCTATACCCGCGATGGTTCATTCCAGGTTGATCAAAATGGTCAGTTGGTGACTGCGGGCGGTTTTCAGGTCGTTCCGGCGATCATCATTCCGGACAATGCCACCAAAATCAGCATTGCCCGTGACGGGATCGTCAGTGTGAACGTGCAGGGGCAAAATGCGCCTCAGCAGGTTGGGCAATTGACGCTGACCACATTCATCAATGAAAGCGGTTTGGAAAGTGTCGGTGAAAACCTGTATCTGGAAACCAACAGTTCCGGTGTTCCGGTGGAAAATGCCCCGGGCATCAATGGCGCAGGGTTGCTTTACCAAGGTTATGTTGAAACATCCAACGTCAATGTGGCGGAAGAGCTGGTCAATATGATTCAGGTGCAGAGAGCTTACGAAATCAACAGTAAAGCGGTATCCACGTCTGATCAGATGCTGCAAAAACTGACTCAGTTATAACCCGATCATAAATAGTGGGGGAATCGTTTCTCTCACTGTTTTTGTGATAAAACTAATTTCTGCAATAAACATAAGAGCATAGAAGATGGATACAATGCCAGTTGCCGAGAACCATGCCGGAAGCCATGCTAACAACCATATAGCTTATGACTCTGCCGGTTTACGGAAAAACCGGGGAAATAAGTGGCGTATCAGCATATCTATGGCGGTACTCACATTGTCAGCGCTGACATTAGGGGGATGTGCATATATACCGCACAAACCGCTGGTGGACGGGCAGACAACCGCAAAGCCTGCCGAAACACCCGCGCCAACACCAAATGGTTCTGTTTTCCAAGTTGTCCAGCCGGTCTATTACGGTTATCAACCCCTGTTTGAAGACCGCCGTCCACGCAATATCGGCGATACGCTGACGATTATCCTGCAAGAAAACGTCAGTGCGAGCAAAAACTCTTCAGCCAATGCCAGCCGCAACGGCAAAACAGGATTCGCTGCTGCGTTGACCCCACGTTTCTTACAGGGATTGATCGGTGGTGACAAAACTGATTTGGGCATGGAAGGTAACAGCGAATTTGGCGGCAAAGGCGGCGCAAATGCCAACAATACGTTCAGGGGCACGATTACTGTCACCGTGAATAAACTGCTGGCGAATGGCAATTTGCACGTGGTGGGCGAAAAACAGATCGCCATCAATCAGGGGACGGAATTCATCCGCTTCTCTGGCGTTGTGAATCCGCGCACTATCAGCGGCAGCAATACCGTGAGTTCCAACCAAGTTGCGGATGCACGCATTGAATATGTCGGCGATGGTTATATCAACGAAGCGCAGAATATGGGCTGGTTACAGCGTTTCTTTATGAATATCTCACCGTTTTAAAAGAGGATGGTCAGGATGAAAAAATTAGTCGCCAGCCTTTTTGCACTTTTGCTGGTGTTATCCAATGCGTTTGTGCCTACCAGCGCTTTTGCGGAGCGTATTCGTGATTTGACGAGTATTGAAGGTGTCAGGGATAACGCATTGATCGGCTATGGTTTGGTTGTTGGATTGGATGGAACGGGTGACCAAACCATGCAAACACCTTTTACCACCCAAAGCCTGAGCAATATGCTGTCACAATTGGGGATCACCGTGCCGCCCGGCACCAACATGCAGCTTAAAAACGTCGCTGCCGTCATGGTGACAGCCAAGCTGCCACCTTTTGCACGTTCAGGGCAAAGCATCGATATCGTGGTTTCTTCGTTGGGGAATGCCAAGAGCCTGCGTGGCGGGACGTTGCTGATGACTCCGCTGAAAGGGGTGGATAATCAGGTCTATGCATTGGCTCAGGGAAATATTCTGGTAGGGGGTGCAGGGGCAAGTGCGGGTGGCAATAGCATAAAAATCAATCAGCTTGCGGGAGGCCGTATCTCCAACGGTGCTGTGATTGAACGTGAATTGCCGACACAATTTGGTCAGAAAGGCACATTGAACCTGCAACTGAATGATGATGATTTTGGTCTGGCCCAGCAAATCAGTGATGCAGTCAACCGTCTGAAAGGTACAGGAACAGCCACACCGCTGGACTCCCGGACTGTCCAGTTACGTTTGCCGATTGAGAACAGTGAACAGGTTAAATTCCTGTCTCAAGTGCAGAACCTGAATATCCGTGTTGATGCCGGTGACGCCAAAGTGATTTTCAACTCCCGTACAGGCTCGGTAGTGATGAATCGCAATGTTACGCTGGATAGCTGCGCAATTGCCCACGGCAGCCTTTCTGTCACGGTTGAGCGTCAGACTGCGGTCAATCAACCCAATACACCGCTGGCGGGAGGGAACACTGTCGTCACCCGCAATACCGGAATTGGCATTCAGGAACAGGGCGGCGCATTGCAACAACTCAGTGCCAGTGCGAATTTGACGCAAGTCGTGCGTGCATTGAATGCATTGGGTGCCACCCCAACAGATCTCATGTCGATTTTGCAGGCGATGGAGAGCGCAGGTTGTCTGCGTGCGAAATTGGAGATTATCTAATGAACGACTTCCTGACGACGCCCAATGCGGCTTACGACCTCAATTCGCTGCATTCATTGAAAGCCAAACTGTCACAGGAACCACAACAAGGGCTACGGCAAGTAGCCCAACAACTTGAAGGCGTCTTCGTCCAGATGATGCTGAAAAGCATGCGTTCCTCATTGCCGCAGGATGGCATATTGAGCAGTGACCAGACACGCTTTTATACTTCGATGTACGATCAGCAAATTGCCCAAGACCTTTCCCAGAAAGGGCTGGGATTTGCTGACATGATAGTCAAACAGTTTTCCAATGCGAAGACGGCTCCCAGTGAATTGGCGGGCACTCAGCCGATGCCGCTGGACAAGGAAATTCTACACACATTACCGAAGCAGGCACTGGAGCAATTTATACGCCGTGCCATGCCTGAAAGTTCTTCTTCAACGTATTCCAACCGCGCTGCTGAAACCCGGTCACTGCCAATGAACAGTGCTAACTTTGTTTCCATGCTCTCGTTACCGGCACAACTGGCAAGCCAGCAAAGCGGGATCCCGCATTTGTTGATCATCGCTCAGGCTGCGCTGGAATCAGGTTGGGGACAACGTGAAATTCTGACCGCAGATGGTAAACCGAGTCATAACCTGTTTGGCATCAAAGCGGGCAAAAATTGGAAAGGGCCGGTCACCAACATCATGACAACGGAATACATTGATGGTGAGCCAAAGAAAATGCAGGACAGTTTTCGTGTGTATGGTTCTTATGCTGAAGCGATAACGGATTACACCAAATTACTGACAGAAAATCCGCGTTACACCAAAGTCGCACAATCCACAACGGCGGAGCAGGGCGCGCACTCCTTGCAAGAGGCAGGATATGCCACCGATCCCGGTTATGCCAAAAAACTCGTATCACTGATCCAGCAGTTAAAAAATACCGGCAATCAAATGGCAAAAGCCTACTCCTCTGATTTTGATAATTTATTTTAAATAAATAACTGTTTCAAACGGCCGCTTCTAGATAACTCAATTTTAAGCGGCCGCCATCGAAAACAAGGGCATATTTGCTCAAGGAACAGGGATACCTGCCGATAACTGTAACAGTGAATGACCTCCCATCGCTGGAGGTTTAAAGAAAACGTAAAAGGATCTACACATGTCCAATAGTCTTATGAATACTGCCATGAGTGGTATCAATGCCGCGCAGGTGGCAATGGGTGTAGTAGGTAATAACATCGCCAATTCCAAAAGTGCGGACTATAACCGACAGACTACCGTAATGACGCAGAATAATGGAACCATGTCGCCTGTAGGCTTTGTGGGCAACGGAGTGGTTGTCAGCTCTATCAATCGCGAATACAGCGAATTCATCAGCCAACAATATAATTCAGCGCAAACAAAACATGCTGCCCTGAAAACGTATAACCAGCAGATCTCCAAAATTAATGATTTGTTGGCAGATAAAGACACTAGTTTGTCTAACACGATTGAAGATTTCTTCAAAAGTCTGGGAACGGTTGAGAGCAACGCGGAAGACAGTGCAGCCAGAACAACCGTTCTGGGTAAAGCCGAAGGTCTGATCAGCCGTTTCAAGGAAGCTGATGAATATTTGCGCCAGATAGATGGCAGCATCAATTCTCAAGTTGAGCAAAATGTTCAAGAGATCAACAAATACGCGGAACAAATCGCGGAACTGAACAAAGAAATTACGCGTATGCGCGGCACAGGCAATGGTGAGCCACTGGCCTTGCTGGATCAGCGCGATGAAGCCGTTAATCGATTAAACCAGTTGGTCGACGTGAATGTCGTTCAGCAGGACGGCGGTGTTTATAACGTCTCATTTGGTGGCGGCACAACACTGGTCACTGGTGGCAAATCCTATCGTCTGGAAGCGATCCCATCCAGCACTGACAGCAGCCGCATTACTGTGGGCTATAACAATGGCATCGGCGAGACAAGAGAAATTGATGAACGATTCATTTCTCGGGGGTCGTTGGGCGGCGCATTGCAAGTGCGCGGGGAAGTGGTGGATAAAACCCGCAATGAATTGAACCAACTGGCATTGGTGATGGCCGATCAATTCAATCAGGTACAGAATGCCGGCTTTGACCTGAACGGCGATAAGGGGATTGATTTCTTTAACTTTGCCAAACCTGAAATTGTGTCCAACAACAACAACCAAGGTTCAGCCGAAATCACAGTGGAGTATGCAGATACCACTAAAGTTAAAGCCAGTGACTACACCCTCAAATTTGAAGGCGGGGACTGGAAAGTTCAGCGCGTATCAGACAAAGCCATCATTCCGGTGGAAAAGAAAGGGGATACGCTGGAGTTTGATGGCCTGAAAGTCACCATCGATAGTTCCAAGGCACAAGAGCACGACACTCACACCTTGAAATCTGTCAGCAATGTCATCGCCACATTAGAAATCAATTTGAAAGATTCTTCCCAGTTGGCAACCGCAGGCGCTAAAGATGGCGGCCCAAGCGATAACCGCAATGTGAAGAAATTCCTTGAATTGCAGGACAAACGTTTGGTGGATGGTAAATCCTCTTTTGCTGGTGCATACGCGTCTCTGGTCAGTAAAGTGGGTAGCGATGCAAACAAAGCCAAAGTCGGTTTTGAAGCGCAAGGGCATATCGTCGATAAATTGGGTTCAACTCGCCAATCCATTTCTGGCGTCAACATGGACGAAGAATACGGCGAACTGCAACGCTTGCAGCAATATTACCTGGCAAACGCCCGTGTCATCCAGACTGCGACAACCTTGTTTGACGCAATCTTGGGTATTCGCTAATCACCATTCAGTTAAAGACATACCCATTGGATTTCAAGTTGCCGCTTTGTCTACGGCAACTTGAAACACGACGGGGGTAAAAAAGGAAATAAGATTGTGCGTGTAAGTACGAATCAACTCTATGACCAAAAGATGAATGGGATCTTCGGTGCCCAATCTAAGTGGATGAAATCGGGTGAACAACTCTCCAGCGGCCGTCGGGTGATTACCCCGTCTGACGATCCTCTGGCTGCTTCACAAAACATCATGGTTTCTCAATCTGAATCGAAAAACCAGCAGTTCGCCACTGCCCGTATATTTGCCAAAAATGCTATGTCAACACAGTTGAGCATCACATCAAGTATGGTGAAAGTGACAACGAATGTATTTGAAACATTAGTTGCAGCGGCAGATGAGCAGAGTGTTCAGGATCGTGCCTCCTATGCACAACAGTTGGAAGGCTTTAAACAACAACTGTTGAATTTGGGCAATAAAACGGATGGTAACGGCCGTTATGTCTTTGCTGGCTATAAGACGGATAAACCCCCTTTTGTGGCCAGTGAGGATGGAAAAGTCAGCTATGTTGGCGGTGATGAGAAAATCACCCAGAAAGTGGATGATAACCGTTCAATGACCATTGCCCATACTGGCAGGGAAGTCTTTCTATCCCAGCCCGGCAATCCGATCAAAGAGCCGGATGGCACAACCAACAGTGAATCTGATGTTTTCGCCTCCATTGATATGGCGATCAAGGCACTGAAAGCCCCTTATGGCAGCGCGACAGAAGAAGAAAAGAATGAAGCGATGGAGCTGATGAATAAAGCTAATCGTGGAATTCGCAATAGCCTGAATAACTTCTCCTCTGCTGAAGCGGTATTAGGTTTGCAGCTCCAGGAATTGGAACAGTTGGATGCCTTGGGCAGCGAACGCAGCATCTCCAATAAAGTACGTTCAGGTGAACTGGTGGATGTTGACTGGACAGCGACGATTTCCGAGTACTACCAGCAACAAGCCGCACTGCAAGCCTCTTTCAAAGCCTTTACTGATTTAAAAGGCATGTCTTTATTTGAGATGTACCGCTGATTTAAAACCCTTTCAGATTTAAAGTTGCAGCCGTTCGGGCTGCAGCTATAAATACTCGTCGTACTTCAAGATGCATTTATATTTTCTCCGCGACGCGGGGAAAAATACTCTGCTTCCTGCAACTTCAAATTAATTGCGTATATAATTACTAATTGTTAATTGTTTTATTAATGCAAAATCGAATATTAAAAACTAAAATATATCTAAGAATGAGAATGTCCTTTAATTTATTTAGAGAATTAACTTCATAATAAACTGTTATGTAAAGGCAATGTATTTAAATGTCAATGAGTTTGGTATGTGTGATAACTATGAATAAGTAACTATTTCTGTTATCTGTTTATATTCTATTTATATATAAAATTGAATTTTACGCTTTTAAGTTATATTATTACAATCAATTATCTTTGTTGAAGTTTGAAAAATATCAATGAGAAAAACATTAGTAATGTAAAAGTTACCTCAATATATTTAAAGTTAATATGTAGTTAGGAGATAAATATGCCACATCAAGAAAATAAATTTGCCACAAAAAAAAGATATAAAAAGAAATCAGGGCCTAATGGGAATAATGTTGAGATAGGACATAATATTGTTAAGAGGTGCATTAATTCTCCTATTAAGATTGCTGATATTGTTAGCTTGTTGAATATATATGACATAAATGATATTTGTGTAGCAATGACTAAAGGCCAATATGAAAATATCATTAGTTCTTACAAGAGAATAACGCATGGGGAAGAGTTGCCACCGTATTTCTTATTTAACTTTATTGGTATTTTAAATGATTTAGATTCTCCTCGCCATAATTTAGATGATATAAAAAGTCAAGTTATGTATCAGGCGGTTGAAACTAAAGAAAAAGTATTTCAAGCATATAAAGCCAGTCTTGAATCAACTTCAAACGAATACTATTCAAATTTTGAGAAAAATGTAAAAAAATATCTATCTAAAGGAACGGGAATAGCCGCAGTAATATTATCGGTAATGATTAGAAACTTCCTTTCCAAGCAATTCGAAGCATTTTTAAAAACCCCGTATGAAGCATTAAAAGAAATAGCTCCAGCAATCACAGAAACAGCTTCAAATGCAATAGCAGAATTTGCTAGTGAAATTGCGCCAGGATTTAAAGAGGCATTTAAAGTCGATAATAAGGAAATATATAAAACCGTTTCTAAGAAAACGGGAAGTGCACTTGATCATACAATGGGAGGGCCTCTCCGTAAAAAGCATGACAATGAAGTAAAGAATAAAATAGCAGATGATGTTGCTAAACTTACAAACCACCTAGATAATATTATTGAAAATGTTATAGAAATTATTAATAATTATAAAAATAATGGTAAAAGATGTAAAATTGTTGGGAGAAGTGAATTGCCACTAATTGCTTTTGTAACTGAGGTTAATCGCAGGGGAAAAATCACGGAAATTTACATACCTAATATAGGTAATGTAGGCTATGTGACTAAAACAGATGAAAAAGGTATAATATCCACAACTGAAAAACACAATATTAATATTGTAGGTAGTCAATTTGTGATACCTAATATAGTAGATCCAGAGGTAAGTGGAAAGATGATTAGGTATTATCATGAAGATAATATCATTACTGATCTTTCAGATAGTAAACTCGAAGAGGAAATAGCTGATGCAATGAGAGAAGTACACGCAAATAATAATGGAGAACAATAATATTGGAATAAGATGGTTGTGAAAGTGAAATTAATACGTTTTTTATTTGATGGGTGATTATTTTTTATTGGGATGGGGTTGCTTCAATTTAGAACTATTTAATAGTAATGGCTTATTTTTAAAATAAGGTTATTGGAGGTAATAACTTTTATTATTTTCCAAGATTAAAACTATAACTGTTAACCTCCTATATTACGGGAGGTTGATTTTATTCATTTCTTTATATACCTACCGCCTTCACGTCGGCACTTCCTCTCTATTATTCATCCCATAATCCCGAATAATGGCTACGACCCGTAGCCGATAATCTGCAAATACGCCATTGCGCCCTAATACTTGTGCTTCCTGGTGTTGGACAGTATTTCTCCATTGCCGTATCGATTCTTCATCACGCCAGTAGGAGAGTGAAAGATATTTATTGTTTTTATTGAGGCTTTGAAAGCGTTCGACGGAAATAAACCCGGGAATATTGTCTAACAATGGCCTGATTGCAGCCGCAGTATCAAAATACTGCGCACTTTGGTTTTCTGCGATTTCAACTTCAAATATGACAGCGAGCATCATTGTCTCCTTGCAGGGTAAGAAACCATAAGTTATCTTGCTGAAATCATAATCACTTCGTTGGTTATCAAAGTATGTATGAATTTGGCCTTGAAGAAAAAGTGGCAACAATTGCTGCATTGTTGGCTGATCGCACCCGTGCCCGTATGTTATTTCTGATGATGGATGGGCGGGCTTATACCGCGACAGAATTGAGTGCAGCCGCTGATGTCACGCCATCAACAACCAGTGCCCATCTGAATCGTCTGGTTGAAGAAGAGCTAATCATCTGCATTAAACAGGGGCGGCATCGTTATTTTAAGATACACAGATCAGAAGTTGCAGAATTGCTGGAAAATATGATGCGTTTTGCCAATGACGGGCAAACAGATATTGCCCGAATTTCAACACCAAAATCATTGCGCTTATTCCGAACTTGTTATGATCATATGGCAGGAGAAATTGCGGTTAAAATTCACGATAGCTTGTTGGTAAACAATTGGGTAACAGCGCATTATGAATTAACGCCAGACGGCAAGGATTTTTTGCTTTCTCTCGGTGTAAATGATACAGAAAAACCTATCACACGGAGAAAGTTCGCTTGTGCCTGCCTTGATTGGAGTGAACGGCATTTCCACCTTGGTGGTGTTTTAGGGGCTGCTTTACTTGATACTTTTTTAAAGAAAAAATGGGCTATCAGGCAGTTGGACAGCCGAGAATTAGTATTAACTGAATCAGGAAAGCGGGTACTTGAACAGCGTTTTAAGATAAATGAAAAGGAGAAATTAAGTGAGTGATAAGTTTTTGAATAGTGTCATGTTGCGCCCCATTGAATTGGAGAATGATATAGATACCGTGGTTGATATTTGGTTTTCAGCGTCAGTTAGATGCCATGACTTTATCCCCAGAACATATTGGGAATCATGCAAACAAGAAATGAAAGACGTTTATCTTCCCCAAGCAGAAACCATGATAGCAATTGTCGATAATAAAATGGTCGGCTTTATTAGCTTAGTAGAAGATATGATAGCGGCTATTTTCGTCTCTCCTGATTACCAAAGAAAAAAGATCGGTTCCCGTTTACTTGATTATGCTTTTGCATCCCACAATAACTTGTCGCTCCAAGTTTATGTAAAAAATGTTCAAGCCAGAAATTTTTACCTACAAAATGGCTTCATTGAGAGTGAAATGGGATTGGATGAGCATACCGGAGAAATGGATATCACAATGAATTGGCATCGCAGCCAACCAAGAGGCAGTTTGAAAGACGAAGTGTATGGCTAAAAATCAAAGAATATAATGATATGGCGGCATCCCACCATATCATGCATTTTATACTTTAATGCCGCAGTAACCAGATAAAACCAGTTCCCACTCCTGTTGGGCAAACCAGGTTTGAGTATTGCCATCGTAATGCATTTCATCGGGAATAAAGACACCATATTCAGAAGGGATCCCCGTGTAATTGGTTGAATTTCTCGCATCGATCAGAGTGCGGTGTTGAGGATCTGCGGCGATAACATCGTTAATTGCTTCATTCACATAGCTGGTATTCAGGGGATCGAATGCCACCGAAAGAGGATAATACAACCGCCACGGAACCGAGTGAGAGCCAATCGCCTGATTAATTCCTGAGATAATACGGGTAAAATTCATCTCTGCCGCCTTGGCTGCTTCCAAACTTTCTGTTTCCGCCTCCCATTGGTTCCAATGTACCGCTAAAACCCGCGGTTTTTTTCCCATCATACGTAATGATTTGATTGCCATGCGTAGCGTTCTTATTGCACGAGGGTAGAGAGATTCCACATCGTTGGGATCACGCTCTGGTGCCCAGCGATTATCCGGTGGATTATCCAGATACATACCTTGCCCACCATAGCCCATCAAAATCACATAAAGATTCGGCAAATTCAGCGCATTACCTTGATCAATGTGATCTTGCCAGAATTTTGCGAAACGATTGGCAGCATTGTAGGGATGGTCTTGATTACCACGAGGCAAGCCTACAGGAGCACCAATATTGGCATTGCCAAAACTGGTTAATCCAGCCCAATTAATCGTAGTAAAATTAATGCTATAGACTTCTGGCAAAGATAAGGTAAAAACATTGTTTAAACCTTGGATGATCCTCTCATCCGGTGGCAACTGTGTATCGTGACCATAACTATTGGACTGCCCAAGCACGATAAAAAGTGGAGCATCATTAGCTTCCCATGACTGCCTTTGTATTTTGGGAGAGTGAGGCGGTGTATGAGTCATCAGTTTCCCCTTAATATATTAATTATTAGTTAGTGCGCTCCTTGCAAAGTACTTTATACATAGTTAATAAATCCTATTAATGTGACTTGGTTCGAAACGGGCATTAAATGGCCTTACTATCCTGATTATATGTGCTGAAATAAAAATTTAAATAATGTTTTTTCTTAATCAGAACAAAATAATGTTATTTAATTATTTAGATTAATCTACTCGCTGATAAAATTAGTTAATAAATTAATAATTTATTTTGTGGTAAAGAGAAGTGCTATAGAATAATTTTTTAAAATCAAAGTAAGTTGCATTTTGGATATGAATAATTAGTTTTTGTTTTAGTTTCTCCATTTGGAAATATGATAATAATTTCATCGATGGTTTTTTTACTTTTCTGTATTGCCATATATGTATATAGCCCTAATGGAGAATAATTGAAGTTGTTATCATAATCAGTTTTAGTGCGTCCCATAAAAACCACTTTCCCTTTGGTGTTCCATTCTGCCATTCTAGCTTTCCAGGCATGATTATAGTCTTGGGCAGAACATACAATATTAGCCCAAGGATCACAGACCCAAGAACCTTCTGGAAATACATTGGGCTCATATTTTCCTTTTATTTTGTGTTGCGGGAAGATATGACTTGGAGGACAGATAAGCGCAAATGCATGGTTATAGGGCTTATCGGTTACAATGAGTTGCAAACTTAGCAAACATGTTAATTTAGATAGATCAGTATCCGGAGGATAGAATAACTGGCAAAGATTTTGCTTATAGACTTTTTTCAAGTGTTGTAAAGCAAAAATGGTTAATAGAAGACAGTTTCCGACTAAAAATGAATTTTTTTCTGAAATCAAATCGCTATATATTTTATCGCTTGAGCATCTTATTATTAATAATTCGTCTCTTAGATTCGTAAATTTCTTGACTCGATAATCCATACCTTCGTCTGTGTAATACTCTCTTTTCTCTTCAGGTAACATATTTATATCATAATAACTTATATTATGTGATTTACCCTCAAATATCGATTGAGCCTCTTGCATAGTATCATGCAAAATTTGTTCAAGTGTCATTTTAGAACCCTCTTTATGAATGATTAAGTGCTTTTGTTTGGTGCTATTTTTGGTGTTTGTTGTTATTTGATTTGGTTATGACTCCAAAGCGTTAATTTGATGCTCTTTCACTTTTTCAGTGTAGCACTATATGACTGTCACGATAGAAGTTGCTTGCCGATATTGCGGTCAAACGGAACCAGTACGTAAGCACGGAACAGGTAAAGCCGGTTTCCCTCGCTATTATTGCAAAAATTGTCGGAAAACCTTTCAACTTAACTATTGTTATAATGGACATCAGCCTGACATGAAAGAGAAAATTGTTGATATGGCGATGAATGGTTCTGGTGTGAGAGACACCGGTCGTGTTCTAGGTGTAGGTATCAACACCGTTATACGTACTTTAAAAACTCTCGCCAAAGCAAGTAACAACGAGGCAAGTCGTCTACGAAGATGTGACTCTTATCTGTGAATTAGATGAACAAGGGTCTTTTGTCGGTAACAAAAAGCAACGCCACTGGCTTTGGTATGCGTTTGATACAAAGAGAAAACAGGTAATAGCACATGTATTCGGTTCGCGAACTGATGCGACCTGTCGCCAATTGCTCGACTGACTGATGTCTTTTAGCATTCGTTTCATCACCACGGATGATTGGGGGAGTTACACCAGAGAAATTGAGCCTGAAAAACATTTAGTGGGAAAAATTTTTACACAACGTATTTGAGCGGCATAATCTCAATCTGCGCATTTACATCAAACGATTGACAAGAAGAGCAATTTGTTTTTCACGTTCGATTGAAGTCCACGAAAAGTTAATTGGCGCATATATTGAAAAACATCATTATAACGTTTTGGAGTCATGACCGGATTTCCTGTTAATGGAAAAGAAAGATTAGATATTTTGCTATCTTTTTTAATGGATGCTGTTGAAGTTAGTAAAGTAACAAGGTTAGTGATTGCTTTAACTGATTGTAATAAAATAGAAATTATTCGTAGAATCCATGTTTCAGAGATATATGAAGTATCATTTGGGAGTGTTAGAAATTCTGTGTCATTCCAGTAAGATGAACCAAAAAGGAATGACAAATGACTCAACCCTTCGATTTCGATAAAGCCCTGAAAGCACTTCAGGCAGGTCAGGCTCTGACAGGTAAAGATGGCATCCTGTGAGATCCCTGACTTCGACTGACTGCTGCCAACATAGCTCACTTTTCCGGTGCCGCTGTGTAAGGCTCCTGCCAGATAATACTTTTCATTTTTCCCCGGGGTTGTGATGCGTTTTTGTTGCCCGCGTAATTGCCAGTCTGCACCCATTTTAGGGTTCAAGTGGATGTCGACTTCATCTTCATAAAAGACGGGATGGTCGGGACTGCAATTTTTCAGTGCCGCATTAATCACTTTCATTTTCTCTTCTTTCTGCGGATCGCGTATTCGCAATGTAGGGACTGCACGCCGCCAAACAATACCTGCTTGTGGCAACCATCGACGTATTGTTGATGCATGCAGTTGGCATCCCGTTATCTCGTTAATTTGTCTCGCGATAAGCTCACTGCTCCAGCGTGAACGTTGGTAACCGAATGCTTCAGGAGAATGCAAAATCAGTTGACGTAATAAGAGACAAATCAAGGTAAATGGCCAACAGAAGAACGACCACATGCGAGGCTTCTTGCCACATGACTGACGCTGTCGCCACGGTGCAACATCAACATGGCCATCAATCTTCGGGCATGATTTTATCACGGGTTTTCTGGATAGTTTTTTGCATTAAGCGGCGCTCATTGCGCGGTATTGGTGCTATGATTGACATAACTCAGTCCGATGGGTGATTTTTTTGGTTTGGCGATTAATCAGATCGCTCAATTTGGATTGAGTTCCCTACCTGTGATCTATTATTTGGAACAGCTATTTAGCATTGTTGCGAATATGCCAGTTACAAACTTCAATCCTGAATTTGGTGAGGAATTTAATGGTTTTCATATAATAGAACTTCATCCATTTTTATTATAAAAAGAATCCATATTTATTTATGACAAACATCACATTCTGCCCCACGTAATAAATACTCACCATCTAACCCTGGCCAAAATAAAAAATCAAACAATCTCTAAATTACACTTAATAAATTCACAAAAAAATCACTGCATTGAATGATTTTACAAAAAGAATAAATACAATTTAATCATTTGCAATGGAAAACAAATCTATGTTTAAAAGCAATAATTAAATATCCAGATAAATATTTCTCTTGGCTAATCGTTTTATTTTATTTTTTATAAAAAATATCTCTAGAATCCATTTTTAATGGAGAAATAAACTAAAAATATCACTTTGTGATTTTCGATGCATTCATTTGGTTGAAAATTAATCAGTCGATGCCACAATAGATTGTCTCATATTTTCTGTTACTCCCCCAATAACCTGTAAGTTATTCATTCAATAATGGCAGCGCATATGTCAAAAAGAATAATAATGAGGCTGATTGGCTTTGGATGGGGCGGATTCATTATATTATCTGCACAAGCAGAACCACCGCCTTCTGGGCCAATACCCCAGCAAATACAATATATGGATTCCTCTTCGGCGGCACTGGATAGCCAGCGGCAGCAACAAAAAGAACTGCTCGATGAGGCTCGACAACAACGTGAAGATTTGCAAAACACGGTGTCATTATTTCCGCCATCTTCTGACCCAGTCCCAGATACAGACACGAAGTGTGTGAAAATTAATGAAATCGAATTTCAGCAGGCCGAGTCATTATCTGATGCCGTTCAACGCATACTGATTCAGCCTTATTTGCATCGCTGTCTCACATTATCTCAGATTAAGCAGTTGGTCCGTTCAACAACCAACACTTATATTGCGCAGGGCAATATCACTTCGCAAGCACAATTACCTGCACAAGATCTCTCTACGGGTAAACTCCTGATCACAGTAATTGAGGGAAAAATAGAAGCGATTGAAATTGACGGTAACCCCCCGCGTATGACAACAATGCTGTTTCCCGACAAAGTAGGCCGTATTTTAAACTTACGGGATATTGAACAGGGTTTAGAGCATCTTAATCGCCTCAATTCTTCCCGTTATACAATTGATATTCTACCTGGCACGCAGGTAGGCTATTTCCTTGTACACATTCGACAACAACCAGGTCATTTTCCGGGTAAGATCCAATTCAGTGTGGACAACAGTGGTCAGAAAGAGACCGGAGAATATCAAGCCAGTGCCGAACTGATTTTGGATACACCATTAGGCTTAGGGGAGCAATGGTCAGTATCTTGGACACAGGATACTGATTTTCGGTCAGCGCACTTTAGCCGTAATCTGACAGCGTCTGTCAACATACCGTATGGTTATTGGAATACCCGCTATCACTATTACTCCAACACCTCACGGCAGTCATTCAGGATCAATGATAAAAAATATCCCTATGACAGTGAAAACCAGGCTCATCAGCTGGATATCAGTCGTATCCTTTATCGTGATGGTAAACAAAAGCTGGGATTACAGATCGGCGGCCGTTATAAGTCTGTCAATGTTGATATTGCCAATCAGAAAATTTCAGTCTCCAGCCCAACTGTTAAAACGGTTTTTCTCAGTCCCCAATACAGTACAGTGCTGGGACAAGGCTATTTTACACTAAACCCCTCATTTGAATACGGCACGGTGGTGACTGCGCCACCGGTTGTAACTCGCAATAAGTCCCGTAAATTCAACCTCAGTAGCAGCTATTACTGGCCTTTTACAGCAAATACTGCCTATTTTACGTCCTTTTTTAGCCAACTCAGCCCAGATGATTTGCCTTCTCCTGAACGATTATCGCTGGGAGGGCTGTACTCCGTCCGCGGATACAAAGCACAGTCCCTGAGTGGTAACCAAGGGGGCTACTGGCGTCAGGAAATCACCCATCAATTGAAAGATGGCCCATTTGGTTTGCTGACACTGACAGGCGCACTGGATTATGGCTATCTGGCGGGGCAGCGTCGTTACAATACAGAAAATATTCACTTACTGGGCACCGCGTTGGGTGTCACTTTGACACAACATTCCATGTCGTCCCGATTCATGGTCGGAAAACCTTTGTACTACCCAACTTTTCTGAAACCAGATACTTGGTCGTTTTACGCCGCTTTCTCATTTGAATTTTAAGTTAACCCTAATAAGAAAAGGTTACTATTATGGCTAAACAACATCTTCCCAGAATGAAGTACCTGAGTTATCTGCTGATTTATGTGATGGGTGTGTTGCCATTACACCCAGCAATAGGCGCTGGAATTGAGTCTGCCAATAATCAAACTCAGGTTATCCAACAAGGCAATATTCCCATCGTCAATATCGCCCCACCAAATAATGCCGGCGTCTCCCATAATACCTATCAAGATTTTAATGTCGGTGCGGCAGGCAGCGTATTGAATAATGCGACTAATGAGGCGCAATCTGTATTGGCAGGGCAAATTGGGGCAAATCCGAACTTCAAAGGAAAAGCGGCCGATTTGATTATTAATGAGGTAACAAGCTCTGGTTATGCACAATTGGAAGGCCAACTGGAAGTTGCCGGGCAAAAAGCCAATCTTCTGATTGCCAGCCCAAGAGGTATAACCTGTGATGGTTGCAGTTTTATCAATACGCCATCTGTCACCTTATCGACGGGAAAGCCCGTGTTTGCACCGGATGGCGCATTACAGGCACTGGAAGTAAAAGGTGGCACCATTTCTATTGGCAAAAAAGGACTGGATGCAACTGCGCAAGATTATGTGGATATAATCAGCTTAGCCACAACATTGGACGGCAAAATTCAGGCCAAAAATTTGGCACTGACACTAGGAGCGAACAAGGTTGATTTTCAAAAAGGCCTGATTACTCCGGTAAAGGGAGAGAGCCATCCACTATTAGCCGTAGATGCCTCGGAGCTAGGCGGGATGTATGCGAATAAAATTCGACTAATAAGCACACTAACCAAACAGGACTTGCATCTGCCTAATATTACTGCTCAACAGGATGATATTACCCTGACAACGGATGGAAAAATTATAGTAAAAGGTGATATTACGGCTAAAACGGATCTTAACATCAGCACCAACGAAAGCGTGTCAATATCAGAAAAAAACAAGTTAATGGCAGGAAAAGATATTACGATTGCGGCAGGGGCAGTGTATAACGCCGGTAACGTGAATGCAGACAAGGATATGCGTTTGTTTGTTAATCGATTGGAAAATCGAAACAATAAAACCGGAAAAAATCTTTTAATACCAGCAAATATTGTCGCCAAAAATAATTTATGGCTACAAAGAGATGCACAAGGAAAGGCAGCCGATTACATTGACAACACGTCAAGCAATTTGAAAACTCATGAGGGAAATATTTTTATTCGCACCAAAAGACTCTTCAATAACGAAAAAGCCGATTTGAAATCAGGTGCACATGCTTATATTAATGCAAATGATTTATTTAATAATAGAGGTTATATATATGCGAAAAAAAACCTCATTTTGACAGGAAGTAAATATGAAAGTGGATTTGGAACACTTGCCTCTGATAAATATTCAAGTGGATTGGGAACACTTGCCTCTAATTCAAATGTAGTGGCTGATTTTAGAGACGCGTTTACCATAGAAAATGGAGCTTCAAGCATTCATGGAGAAAATATTCTATTAAAATCCCCAAAAATCAAAATCAATTATGATTCCAATCCCCCAAGAAATAATGATGTTTACATAATGGCAAAAAATGATTTGTCAATTATATCAGATGAATACATTACAATGAATGATACTGTTCTATCAGGAAAAAATAATGTCATGTTGGCAGGGAAAGAGCTTATCGAATTTGAAAGATCAGCAGTTAGAGGTAAAAACATCGATTTAATCACTGGTAACGGCTCTATTCGGTTTTTGGACAATAACACTTTCAATCATGAGGGTAGCATAATAACTTTTGCAACCAATAACATGATTTCTGCCGAAAATAATTTGGGATTATCATCGACCCTTTCAATGATAATAGATCCAAAAACGACACTTAAAGGAAAAAACATAACACTTTTTTCGTCTGAAGGCGAACTTAAAATACATGAAGGTAAAAGATTTGAAGGTAAATCGATTGAAGTAAGTGACAACTTTCAACTAAATGCAAGAGGTAATATTATTTATGATGATGTAACATTAAAGGCTAATAATATTGATATTTCATCCAAAGAGGGAGAGGTTATTTTGTCAGGTCAATCAATTATTGCCGATGACAATTTACAATTAAGAGCCAAGCGTAATATCAAACTCAATGATGTAACATTAAAAGCTAATAACATTGATATTTATTCAAAAAATAACGCGATTCGTTTTAAAGGGAAAGATATTACTGCGAATAACAACTTAAAACTAAGAGCAGCGACAGAAATCAGGAATTATTATAAAACAGGTCAAGATTATTGGCCGGAAATTAAAGGTAATAACATTGATATTTCAACCAAAACAATGGGGGGTATGTCATTTGGGGTTATGTTATCTGGGGTTCCTATATTTGCCAAAAATAATCTTAACATACTTTCAAAAAGTGTTATCGACACTGGAGCACTTACAGCTAATAATATTAGCTTGAATGCAGATAGACAAATTAAGACTAGACGAGCTTATGCCATAAAAGATTTATTAGTTAAGGCACCCTCGCTTGGTAAAATAGGTGACTGGAAGGGCGAAAATGTCGAATTCCATTTCCCTCTAAGTAATTTCAATTTTAACTCTTCGGAGCATTCAATCTCAGCTAAAAATCTGACCATTTCTGCAGCGAACAGTATATTTATACCCCAAAAATTACCTAACACTCTTCATAATGTTACGTTAGCCACTGACGAAAATATTAAAATTTATTCTTCAGCCCCTGAACCTTTCTCGGCGGTGACAGGCAATATTAAGTTATTGGCCGGAAAAGACATTAACAGTGATGTTCCTGTTTTTGCTCAAAATAACATAGAATTAGTGGCCAATGATAATATTCTCCTGTCACGTCTTCAAGCGAAGAATATTATTTTAAATGCAGGTAAATACCTTAACACTTTCCATGCAGAGGCAACAAAAAATTTATCTTTAACAACCCATAACTGGGGACAAGATAACTATTGGAAGGGAGAGAATGTTGAATTAAATTTCCCCCGAAAGAGCATTCAGTTAGATTCTCGTTACATACGCGTTTCAGCCAAAAACTTGACGGTTACTGCGGGAAAGGATCTGAAAGTCACCGAAAAATTATCATATCCTCTTCATAATGCTACGTTCATCGCGGGCAACAATCTGAATTTTTTCCCAAACATACCTTATTCTGGCGAGGGGACAACCTTATTAGACGCTTCAGGCAATATTAATTTATTGGCTGGAAATGATATCCATGCAACAAAGACCAACTTGATTGCAGGTCAACAAATCACCTTGAACGCGGGCCGTGATATTCTCATGCGGGATGACAATGCGGATGATGGAGCCTCCAATATACACTTCGACGAAAGCAGCGCGCGTATTATATCTAGTGCCACAAAACTGATTGCCGGTGATAATCTGCAACTCAATGCAGGAAGAGATATTCTGGCCAGAAGTGCCTCGTTAACAGCGAAAGCTGGCGATATCTCCATTAATTCAGGTCGTCATCTGGCGTTATCGGCTTTTGGCTACGCAGACCTAAACTATAACTATAAGTACCTACCTATTCACCTCAACGCCGCCCGGAACTTGACGTTAGCTGCCGCTGGACAGTTATCAACATCAGGCGCAAACCTAACTTCCGGTCATAATATGACAATTACTACCGGAGGAAATATTCGTTTTGAATCAGTACAGGAATATCATGAAGAGAAAAACAGTGCGCGTACTCGACAACGGCCGAGTCAGCTTAACAGCGGTGGCGAATTAAAAATCACCTCTCAAGGGAGTATTTTATTTCAGGCAACCTCGTTAATAGCCAAAGGAATGATGGATATAGCAGCAAAAGGGGGGGTTCTCTACGCACAAGCCATGAATGAGGATTACCAATGGGAAGAAACAAAGAAAAAATGTAATAGTTTCTTGGGTATCAGATCCTGCCGTGTTTTTGGTTCAAAAACAGAAACTCACAGAAAAGTAAGTTCAACAAATAAACCCACTGAGTTTATCGCAGGGGGTGACATTAATTTGATGGCCAAAGATGATGTGACGTTGGAAGCCAGCCGGATTGAAACCAACAAAAACGCTAAAATCACCAGCCAGACAGGGCGCGTCAGCTTTAAGGCCATGCCGAATACCGCGTTTGAACAAACCGTTTCAACAGCAAAAGGTTTTTTTATTACCCACCAAGATAAAGGCAGTGATGAAACCGTTTGGGCCATCCCCTCTGTACGTGTCGGCGGTACATTAACAGTGGATGTTGCGAAAGGGATCAGTGCCGATGCCAAAATGAAAGAAGGACAAACACTGGAAGAGGTATTGACAACACTGGGGAACACACCCGGCACAGAATGGTTGAAAGGCTTAAAAGATCGTAATGATATTCAGTGGAATTTAGTGAAGGATGCATACACTAGCTGGGATAAGAAAAGCGAACAGTTAAATCCGGTGGCGGGCGCGGTGATTGCGATCGCCGTGGCGGCGGTCACTTCCGGCTCAGGCCTTGCGGCGTGGGCAGGTAAAGGTGCCGTCGGGGCGACCGGAGCCACGGGTGCAGCTGCAAGCGCGGTGTATGGGGCAGCTTACGCGGGTATGATAGGATTGACGACTCAAGCGGCTGTTGCCTTGGTTGAGAATAAAGGCAATCTGAGTGGCACACTAAAAGCACTGGCAAAAAGTGATTCAGTGAAATCACTGGTAACGCGAATGGCGGTCGGTGGGGCATTAGGTAGCGTAGACCACGTCATGGGATGGGGAAAAGTAGTCGAAAACACGAAGATCGTTGATCCTGTCGAAGTGCAGCTCCCATTACCATTATCAAATCATGGATGGGGAGAAGCAGCTCGACGTGTCGCGGCGCATTCTGTCGTCAGTTCGACACTGGGAAGCGCAATTAATGGCGGCAGTTTTGCGGATAATCTGAGGGCCGATTTATTAAATAATCTAGGCAACCAAATCCACGCTTATGGTGCCGGGTTGATTGGTGATAAAGGAGAAATTCTCGGACATCCCGGCAAATCAGTCAGTCATGCCGTACTCAGTGGTATGGTGGCTGAAATCACAGGTGGAGATGCGAAAGGGGCGGCTGTTGGTGCGTTGGCGGCGGAGCTGGCCGCGATATCACTGGGTGAAAATACGCTTAAAGCAGAAGAGTGGGCCAAGGCAGCAGAAACACAAGCTCAAATTGTCCGCGTATTAGGAGGTTTTGCCGGAGCTGTAGTCACTGGAAAAGCGGGCGGCGTACAGAGTGGTGCCACGGCAGCGGAGACAACTTTCCGCTATAATTATTTAGCTCATCATCAAACGGAACTGCGGGACAAAGAACTGGCAGCCGAACCCAACCCCATGAAGAGAGGACTTATCCATATCAAATGGGGTCTGACCAGTGCAAATCAGGATGGTGCCGCACTGGCGGGAGTTGTGTCAGGCGTGCCGGAGGAACTTTCGGATACGGTCGTGGCCATTTTGGGGGCTGCGGCCAATTATAAGGAAACACTGCAAGCGTTAAAAAAACTGATAAATAGTGACAGCATCATGAATACTGTTTATCAAGCAGAAAAAGCCGATTTCATCAAACGGCTGGATACCATTGAGCAAGAGTATGAAAGAGCCGGTCTGATTGGTGCGTATAATTACGGAGTGGAGACAGGAAAACTAATCACGAAAATGATTGGCTACGTAGCCGTGGTCAAAGGGGGAGCGTCAGCAGCGACCAATACATTCAGAACAGTCGGCAGCAAATTTTCAGGCCTGAAAAATACGGAAGGAATGGTCAGTATCAGGGATGTCGTTCGTATTGAGAAAGACGGGAGCAAAACGTCAATGTCATGGACAGAAGGGAATTACAAGCAAGGCTACCCGTTTGAGGATTTTGTGGGGAAAGAATTAAAATTGCCAGAAAGTGCGCGTTTACCTTATGGTTCTGAAACGTTTGATTATTTTACACCTAACCGTCAGGCAATTAGTGTAAAAACGTTAAATACAACGACGGCTTCTAGATTACAAAAACCGGAGCAGATAAGCAGCCAACTAAATGGGTATATTAATGAGATGGCCAAATTTGAAAAAACGACTAAAGGTGAATTCAAAATAAATAATGATATGATCAAGCAGAAAACTCTATATCTTGCCGTACCAGAGAAAACCACACCCACGCAATGGGCTGAAATTAATAAATCCATTAGTTACGCCGCAGATAAAAACATTGATGTCAAAGTGACTATTGTAAGAGGTGATGCCCCATGATTGAAGATACTGGCTTAGGTTTTAATGCATCCATTAATTTTAATGGGGATTTTTATTATGTGAAAACATGGTCAGGCTATCACTTTTTAGTTGTGGATCATGAGGCAGAAGTACTTTATTTACCCAAAGATGCTAATGATAAAATATTAGGTGACGCAGTTCGACAGGCATTATCCCATAGCCGTATAGTTGACCCATATAAAGATATTGATTTTTTTCACCGTGATATGATCGAAGCTCGTTATAAAAACTGGATTGCAGAAGCAATGGAAAAAGGTGGATATAAAACTAAACGGGCATTATTCAAAAAAATGAACCTGTGTCATGTAAAACAATTAGACGGTAAACTAACAATTACGCCAGAGGCTCATGAGAAACTTGAAACCTGGGGAGGAAAAGGTATGTCAGCTGATTGTAATATCACCCTCCCAGATAATGTTACTGATGAAGAATTGGGCCAAGCAATAAAAGAAGCCTTTACCCGCTGTAAAAGTTTTGTTTACCTGCCGTAAGATTCGCCACATAGCCCCCATTTGATAGTGAAATGGGGGCTAACATTTAGCTGTAAAATCTGTCTGGCTGTACCCTTATGGCTGGGGGGAATTAAATCATTAGGCATATAGATAAAAAGCAGCATCAAGAACCTGCACCTGTTCTGCATACCAAAATAGCTCAGTTTGATCTTTTATCTTTTTAATAAGCAGAATATTGTGTTCCCACGGTAATAAAACAGGGGAGATTGTTCGCCTTACCGAAGAGAAAATCACGAAATCAGTGGAAATGGTATAGCAAAACACGGACTTGACCATTGAAGCATTAAAACACGTCGATTGGTGTTGCTGGGGGATAATGAAATGTCATAGGCGGTAGAATGGCTATCGCCTTGTAAATACTTAACATTTAATCTCCTGCTCGTCCCTGATATATCACATTCCCCCTCACCACTTGGTTTTCATTTGCATATGAAAGCCAATAGCGAATTTTATAAGGGGTTATTTCCTTTTTTATCAAAATGCTCGCGTTATCTTTTGACATGATGTAATAATTAATCGGTTTTATTCCCTTTTTAAAACTATCAAAATTTAACAGCAACCCATTTTCATCACTGGAATCCGGGTAATAAAAGTATCCTTCAAAATGAATAATTTTGTTATCTTTAATAAAAAAAATACTTTGTAAAAAATCAAGATCCCCATAAAATTTTAAGTTGATAATACTTTCAACCCGTTTAGGATCTTGCCCACTATCGATGAGATACATATAATCCCATTCAAATGGGGTGACGTTTGCCATGTTAACCACACATTCCTCATTAACATGACAATACCTGTCTGTATAATCAAATATCTTTTCGACGATATTAATATGTTTGTATTTATACAAACAAAACACAGAGAAAAAAATAATAAACAAAGAAACTAATATACTCTTTAGCCCCGGTAAATAATTTTTTGGGCGAGAAACCATCATTATTCCCTCTCTTTACGCTGTCCATTCATATAAAAAAGTCGGCTTAAGTTTACATTATATTGACATTATTAACCCGGATAATCTCGAACAATCGGCTTATTTTTCTCCCATTATCAGCCAAAATATAACCGGTCATAACACTGCTTATTTCTTTGCCTACAAAAATACGAGGCCAACGATAACTCTCGTAGTATTGAATTACTGAGTTGGATGTTACCATTCGCTTGGCAACACATCTTTTTAATTGGACATTACACTTTTATCAGTGAGAGGAAGAAGATCGAACTGGACGCAATGCTCGGTGGGATCACTCTGTCTTCAGGCTGATGATCAATACCTCAAAATTTTACTGGCTTCCGGCGCAGAATTCCGTATTAGGATTCTACGCCGATCCCCCTATTTACTATTTTTCTATATAAAATTTATCGATTAATTCTACACTACGCTTTTCACCTTTTGATAAATCACCAGCAACTTGATAGATTTCACCTGTTAGCTGATTATTATCGATTGTATAGACTGCAAAGTTTTGAACTGAACTATCACGGTAATTCTCATGTTTTGTTTTAAAACGTTCAGAATTCTGGGGTTGGTAACCGACTTCAAATAAATTATTGTAATGATCGAGTTGTTCCTGAGTTAACCAATTTAATTTTGGTCGCATTTCGTGAATATGTTTTAGCGGCTTATTGAAGATCGCATCATAGGCTTTCGTTCCTCCCGTATTCGGAATAACAAAAGTCGTACCTGAGGGGGAAATTAACTTTTTATAATTATTTTCATCATAGGTGAATTGAGCGTTATCAATTTTAGCATTTACAAAGCTGTCTGCTTTATCCGCGTACTTTAATGATTTAGTTCGTGAGAAAACATGGTCATGACCTTGTAGCGCTAAATCAATATCCAACTGATCAATTAACTTCATAAAATCTTCGCGGACATTTTGCACATCTTCATCTTGTAATGAATGATAAGACTTAGAAAATAATGGCTTATGGTAATTCAATATAACCCATTTGGCTCCTTTTTCACGCGCTTGTTTCACATCATTTTCTAACCATTTTAATTGTTCTTTACTTAATGCTTTTTTCTCTTTATTTTTGTAATCATTAGTATTTAGTACAATGAAGTGAGCATTATTATAATCAAAGGAGTAGTATGATCCTCCATCAATTTTACCAGCACTATCGACATTAAAATGATCATTAAATTTATTAAGGTATAAATCAGTTGTGTTTAAACCATATTCATCATGATTACCTGAAACGGGCGCAATACTCATTTTTAATAATGAATTTTGCGACTGTGACATTAAATCAACCCATTCATCCTCAACTTCACTAACTTCCACAATATCACCAGTATGAATTACAAATTCTGCATCAGGGGCTTTTTTCTGTGCTTGTTGTAGGGTATCTGCGCCAAATTGGGCTTCATTACGAATATGCTCGTTCCAGTAAGCATTTTGTGTATCGGTATATTGAATAAATGAAAAGGGTTTTTGTGGTGAGCTAGATGTTTTAAATTGACCAATCTGACTAAGTTCACCATTTTTATCCCCAACTTTGTAATAATAAACGGTATCAGGAGATAATCCACTGATGTCTGCACTATAAATCACTTCTTTTACAGGAATGATATCTATTGCTACCTTTTCATTTTTATTTTTCGCCTCTTTTTTAGGTTCCCATTTTATATCGGTAATACCAGCATCAGTGAAATAGCGTACTACATTGTTTTTATCATCGAGCACTTTATAGATAAAAAAACCATCTTTATCACGTTCAAGATAATGGCTTTCAACTATAGCCGTTTCTGCTGGATAAGCTGTAGCATTTTTCATATCAGGATGAGTATCAACCATTACAACAGGTGATTTTACTTCGTCACTGGTGAACCAACGAAATGACCGTTCTGTATCTGTTTGTTTTTTTAACGTAGATGTGATGCGGTTAGGTTTGTTATTTTTATATATTGGTGCAACATTCGGTTTGTCAATAGTACTTATGATTGTCTCAATTTTTTGAATATTGTCTGCTCTATGCAACGTAGCGTTACTAGTGAGGGGATTATTAATGGTATTACTTTGGGCCTGAGTAATACCAAATAGTGAACAGGCAATTAAACTTGTTGTTAATATACAATTTATCTTTTTTAGCGTTAGTTTCATGTAAATATTCCTGATTAAAATTTTTACCCAGCAAGGTTTATATAACGAATTCATAATAAACAACGTTTGTTACAAAAATTTGACATCCTCCCAGACCTAAAGCGAAGAATGGGGTTTTACGGAACACCGAATAAAAATTTTATTTTTTGGGTTTGTGAGGCGATGGAACAAAAGCACAGTTAACCAGTCAATTTAAATCCTAAATTGCTATTCTTAGTTAACTTATTTACGATAACGAAATTTACTATACCCAAATTAACTATACCCAAATTAACTATACGCTTCGTCTTTCAAGTTGCCTCTTTGTTGGCTGCACTCATTCACCCCAGTCACATAGTTATCTATGCTCCTGGGGATGAATTCCCTTGCCGCCGCGATGCAACTTGAAATTCATTGCGTATATATCCATTCTGACTATTGTTGAATCAGGCCCCAGCACTTGAGGCACAAGGTAATCAGTTGCATTATCCGCATACGGATATTATTCAGGATGGACTGTTTGAGTTAAGAGCAGGCAAAAAAGATATTACACGCACCTTTTTTGCTTTCGCTAAAGGGAAAAAGATATATATCCTGCGCACGTTTGTTAAAAAGACACTTAGGGCGCCACCGGCAGAGATCCAATTAGCATTAAAAAGTATACCCGGCTGTTTCTCGGCCGGTGATTCAATGGATGATGCTGTAAAAAAGACCAAGGAAGCCATCCTAAGTCACAGGTGGTTCAGATGATTAAAAAAAACCAAAAAATAAACAAACCAAAACATAGTCTTAGATAAATTATCTTCTGTGAGCGGTTGATCTCAAAATAGAATTAATTTTTGGCAAAATCATCGACATAAAGCTAAAGTCTTCCAAGATGATGACGACAGTGCAATCAGAAGCTATTAAAACGGTTCTAAGCCTTTAACTTAATTCTTGGCGTATTAGGTGAAACTAGAACCTTATAATTGTGCCTATAAGTTTTTACTGTGTCTAATCGGTGTTTTAAGCAGATAAACTTGTCCAGTTTACGTAATGGATCCTACATATATTCCATAAGAAAAATAATTTTTAAAAATGTATATGAGAAAACAACGTATTTTAATAATTAGGATAGATTTTCTTGGCGATATGATATGCACAACACCTCTGATTCATGCCATAAAGAAAAAGTTCCCAAACTCTGAGATTCATGTTTTAGCTAATAAATACAATGCGCCGGTACTGGATAGAAACCCGGATGTTGCATTTGTTCATACGTATGTTTATAGCAAAAACCGTGAACGAAATGTAAACCCCGGGATATTCAGCTCATTGATAAATAGGCTTGCATTAATTTTCAAATTGCGAAGAATACACTTTGACTTAGGAATTATCCCAAATGGCGGGTTGAATAAAAATAGCATTCAATTTATTCGTCAATTAAATATACCCGATTGTCGTTGGCACACGAAGGAAAGTGAGTTTGATGACAGGAACGCTGATCATGTTGCTAATCGGCCAATAAAGCATGAAGTTTTATCTGGGTTTGATTTGATGCCTGAAATTGAAACGCCTGAGGTTAATACTTTAAAACTCTATGTCTATCCTGATCCGTTGTTGCGTGATGAATGGATGAGAAAAATGGGTTCAGCAAATAAACCAAAAATAGGCCTGTTTATCTCGAATAAATCAAAAGACAGGCAATTGGATATCGATAAGTGGGCTGATTTAGTCAGGTTGATAGGAAGTGAGGCTGAATTTTTTATTTTTCATGACCAAAGTGAAGCAATAAGTAAACAGTATTTTTCTGGTCTTCCGGTGCATTACCTTAACACCACAAGCGTTCAGGATATGATTGCGGCTACAAGTTGCATGAGCATGATTGTGTCAGCTGATAGCGCACCAGTGCATCTGTGTTCAGCATTACAGATACCAGTGGTATCTTTGTTTGAAAATAGGCCTGAAAAATATTTACGTTGGCATCCCCTTAATGTTGAAAATATCCTTTTAAAGGAAGGGAAGGTAGTTAATGACATTGATGTGATAAAAATACGTGATGCCGTCAATTTTTTATTGAAGAAATGTTATGACCAGAGCAATAACAGGATGTTAGCTTAACTCGGCTTTATATACATGTCGAAATGCAGATTGTCCCGCATAATCGGTGTATCTACATTAAGGATTTTATTTCTTAATTGGTTTTTAATGTTTGAAAAAATAATTGATCGATCCAGATTGCCAATGCTTTTACTACTTAAAGTAGAGCAGGGAAAATAAAATAACCTTATGAAATTAATATAATAACAAAAAAAGAAGCCAGCATTGCTGGCTTCTTTAAGGTAAATCAATGAAATTTATTTTCCATTTATTGAAGGTGAATAATTGAGCATTTCTCCACGAATGATGGAAGCGTAATTGATCATGTTTTCATGATAACTATCTTCAATTAAGATGATTCGCAATGGTGTATTAGTCCATTGTGAAATATTATTGTCCGGTATTTTTCTGATCAATTGATTTATTGATAAATCAACTCCATTTTTATGGAGCGGATTTGTTTTTCCGGCTTTAAATAACGTGACTTTGGCATGTGCCAGTTTCCCGCTTAAATCACAATTCACCATCCTGCCTTCGACAGGAACAATCTCCAGAACTTTATTGATATAAGTATCGTTTGCCCCTTTTTCATACAATGTATTAGTGATCTTTTGGTATATAGATGGCATATCTAAATTATTTCGCAGTTCTTTTATCTCATCATTATTCATGATGGTGTCCAATAAAAATAACTGGATGTCCCTTGCTCCGAGTTTCTCAAGCTGAAAAGCCATCTCCATCGCCAACTGCCCGCCCAATGACCAGCCTAAAATGC
The DNA here is from genome assembly GCF_033949405.1 of Xenorhabdus santafensis. Classification (NCBI taxonomy): domain Bacteria; kingdom Pseudomonadati; phylum Pseudomonadota; class Gammaproteobacteria; order Enterobacterales; family Morganellaceae; genus Xenorhabdus; species Xenorhabdus santafensis. Next base: position 47,395 of record NZ_VCDN01000064.1, read on the forward strand.
GGATAGGCGCATCAATAGACGTTTGGGTCAATATTAGCTTCATGTAGATTTGCGCTATTTCTTGCAATGAACCAATGTGATCATCTGTACAAAGATTATAATTATCGATACCGATACAGTTATAGATATCGGATAAAGTAGTTGCCAACGGTTCATAAACTTCACTGCCACAGTTAGCAGCATGGATCATAAATAGTTTATTTTTCGCCGCCGATTTTGGGGTGAGGTAATTCAGTAAACTGGATTTTAAATGACCTGATTCTAACCATTCCGATAACAAAGCAATCGATTTATGGTTAAACAGAATATTTAAAGGAATATCTACTCCCAATTGATTTCGCATGGCGGTGGTCAGTTTAATTGCGGTCAGGGAGTTACCGCCAATGCGGAAGAAATTATCTTCGATGCCAATTTTTTCCACTCCCAAAACATCCTGCCAAATGGCACAAAGCTGGGCTTCCAGCTCATTGCGTGGCGGAACATAACTGTCCCGGTTCCCCCATGCGGGTACTGGCAGGGCGCGACGATCCAATTTGCCGTTCAGTGTTAATGGTACGGTTTCAATGCGGGTAAAGCTGGCGGGCACCATGTATTCCGGCAAACGACTGGAAAGGTGCTTAATCAGACTTTCATCAGACAATTCATCGTCTGTAGCTTCTGTGACCAGATAGGCTGCCAGAATACGGTTGCCTTTGTGTTTATGATCAATGACAACGGCTTGTTTGACTTGCGGGTGTGCGGACAGGGCGGTTTCAATTTCCCCCAATTCAATGCGATAACCGCGGATTTTGACCTGAAAATCGTTGCGCCCCAGATATTCAAGGTTACCATCCGCTAGCCAGCGTACCCGATCACCGGTTTTATACAAACGGGTGTAGCCTCTGGCGGTATCTTCCGCTGTCGCAAATGGATTTGCCACAAAATACTCTGAGGCTAATTCAGGCCGATTCCAATATCCCCGGGCCAGCCCGGCGCCGCCGATATACAGTTCTCCTGCTGCACCGATAGGAACCGGATGGCCCTCATCATCAAGAACATATAAACGGGTATTGTCGATACCTTTACCGATGGACTGTTCTTTGTCCTGCAATAAACGTTGAGTGGCACAAACGGTAATCTCGGTAGGGCCATACTGATTGAATACGGTTACTCCTGAATGTAGATCCAGCGTATTCAAGGCTTCACCGCCGGTATGGATGGTTTGTAACGTTGATTGGAGCAATGATGCGGAAAAATGGTTCATCAAAGCGGTTGGAATAAACGCTTTGGTAATTTCATGCATATTGATGAATGCCAGTAGTCGGTTACTGTCTTTTGTCGCCGCGGCAGGAACAATAAACAGAGAACTGCCTGCCAGCAGGGCAGGGAAGATTTCGAAAACAGAGGCATCAAAGACATAATTGGAGAAAAACAACGCCTTGGTTTGAGAATTCAGTGAATGTGTTCTGGCAATAAATTGCGCCAAGTTGCTGATGCCGGCATGCTCAATCATAACCCCTTTGGGTTGGCCCGTGGTGCCTGAGGTATAGATGATATAGGCCAGATCGGTCGATTTATTTATCGGTGCCGGGTTTTCCACAGGCAGAGTGGCTGTGACGGTCTGCTCATCCGCAGGGATGAATATCGGGTGCTCTGAAAGAATTTGGCTGTAGTTTGCCAATGTTGCCATATGCTGCTGTTGAGTAATGACACAAGGCGCGGCAATGTCAGACAGAATAAATTGAACTCTTTCCGCCGGATATTCCGGTGAAATAGGGACATAAGCACCACCTGCTTTCAGTACTGCCAGAATACTGACCACCATTTCCAGACTACGGTCAAGATAAAGGGCAATGGGAGTATCAGCCTGCATGGGGCCATTAAATCGCTGTTGGCAATGTTTACGGATGACATGTGCCAGCTGGTTTGCTCGCTCATTGAGCTGGCGGTAGGTCAGCGTTTCTCCTTCAAATGCCAGTGCGACATGATTGGGCGTTTTTTCTGCTTGGGCTTCAAACTGTTGTTGCAGGGTTTTATCCTGCGGATAAGCAACGTCAGTTTGGTTCCACGTATGCAGCAAGGTGTGGCGCTCTTCATCACTGAGGAACGTGATTGATGTATGTGGTTGGTGTGGATCGCTGGCGACAGCACACAGAATCCGTTCAATCTGGCCAAGTAAGCGCCGCGCTTGTTCTGCGGTTATCCACGCTTCGCCATAATTTAATGTGATCCTAAGACTGTTGTCCGGTTCATAAGCCATCAGTGATAAGGGATAATCGATTTTTTCGATGGCATTGCGCAGCGTCAGCCTATTCTCAATACGAATGTTTTTCCCGTTATTGCTTTCATCGGCACTGGCTGAATTATTCCCGATAACCGGGGCGGGATAATTTTCAAAAACCAGCAAGGAATGGAATAAACGTTCTCCGTCAGATTGTAAATCGGTCAGTGACACGGCGCTGTAGCTGTTGAGTGAAGCGATATCTTTCTGTATTTCCTGTAGCACGCTGATAATATTGCGGGTTTTATTCCATTGAACCCCCAGCGGCAAAGTATTGATATACAAACCAACGCTGGATTCAATCCCGGCTATCGGTACATCGCGGCCGGATACGGTGGTACCGACAAGGGTTTGTTCATCGCCCGTGTAGCTGTGCAGGAGTTTATGCCAGGCAAATTGCAACATGGCATTCAATGTAATGCCGTGCTCCCGGGACATTTTTTTCAGTCGCTGATATGAATCCCCTTGCAGGCTGATCGTTTGTTCCATCGGGCTTTCTATCGATTTTATTTTTGCCAAATCAACACGATGGCTTAATAAAGCCGAGAGGTCATTTATACCGTGGAATTGCGCCTTGCGTTCAGCCCAATACGCTTCAACGTCTGATTTATGATTCAAATAATATTGCTGGGTTGCCAGATAAGCATGATCTGGCTCGATTTTGGGCGTGTGGCCTTGTGTCAGTTCGTTGTAATACTCATGCACGGTTTGCAATAAGATCGGGTTGCTCCAGCCATCAATAATCGCGTGGTGCATCGAGATCAATACAGTGACCAGATGTTCATGCTGTTTGATGACGGTAAAACGAATTAATCCGGGCTGGCTGAAATCAAACGGCAAAGTACGGTCATCTTGTTGGATCGCATCAATTGCGCTGTTTCGTTCTTCTTCCGGCAGTTGGCTGAGATCTTTGCTCTCGAAATTTTCCGCACGAATACTTGCGCCTTGGACGGCAATTTGCAAAACCTCTTCGTCCCAGTTAAATGCTGTCCTGAGAATGGGAAAGCGCAGTGAAGCCAGAGCCCATGCTTGCTGATAAGCGGCAATATCCAGATGGGTGTGATAATCGAGCAGCAGTTGTACGCGGTAGGCATCGTCTTGCGGCTGGGCCAAATGGTGATAAATAAATCCCTGTTGCAAGCTGGTGGCTGGATACAGGGCTTCAATCGGGTATTTCTGCTGAAGATGGCGCAAAAGCGGCATCGAAACCCCGTCAATGCCATAATCGCTTGGTGTTTTTACCCCGCCCGATTGCGCCTGTTTTTGGCCCGTTGTGATAACAGAATGGAGGGCTTGTTCAAATGCGGTGATAAATACGGCTGTCTGCGTTTCCGGCAAACGGGAACTGATGTTGAATTGCAACGTGCCAGTCTGGATCAAACCGTTAATATTCAGCAATAAATGGCTATGATTATCACCCGCTACCGCGATTCCGCACTCATCGCTGGTCAGTGACCAATCTTGCCCGCTTTCTCCGCCCAACTGACCGAGATAGTTGAAACTGATCGCCGGCAAATCTCCGTCCAAATATCCGGCCTGACGCAATGCACCATAGCCAATGCCTTTATTTGGTACGGCACGGAGCATCTCTTTGGTGTGAATAATCGTCTCAGCAATGTCATCTTGCATGGTCAGACGAACAGGATACACGATGGTAAACCAACCAACGGTTTCCGAGACATCCAATGTGTCATCAATGGCTTCCCGGCCGTGGCCTTCCAGTGTGATGTGATTGACGGGATTTGAGAAAACGGCTTGCAATGCCAGTGTCAGTGCACTGAGCAATAAATCATTAATTTCAGTTTGATAACCTGAATTGGCTTCACGCAGCAGAACGTCAGTCAGTGCAGCAGAAATGCCCAGCGTGTGGTGGCTGGCCTCACCTGAAACCGGATGGGCAGTGTTTCCTGCAACAACTCGCTGCCAGTAGGCCATTTCCTGTTGCTGGTTTTTTGCTTGGTGAGCATGTGTATGGTGAGTATGTGTATGATGAACATAGTGGTGAACGGCATTGACCCATTGCCGATAGCTGCTGGTTTTCGCCGGCAACGTCTCTCCCTGCAATAATCTGCGTATATCTTCAGCAATGATCCGCCATGAAACGACATCAATAATCAGGTGATGAAAGGCGAAGAAGAGGCGAGCGCTGCCATCCGCATATCCGGTCAGGTGTCCCGCTTGCCACAATGGCCCGGTGTAATAATCAAAGCCACTTTGCCATTGGGTTAATTGTTGCTGTTTCTCTGCTTCATTCAATGTGCTGACATCACAATGCAGTAATGTGGGCTGCCAGGATGGCATGCCGGCGGAGTAGTACTGGCGGTGTTTCCGGTTTGTTCCGGCAGGGAGTGCTGCATCAGGTGTGAGCGTGCTAAAGCAGGCACGCAGCATGTCATGCCGCTCGGTCAGGGCGGTTAGGGCCTGTTCAATTGCAGCAGAATGAATATTGCCGGGCAGGCGGATCATGAAAGCCTGATTCCAGTGGTGCGGGCTCGGTAAATTCCAGTTGAAGAAGTCTTGCTGGATCGGTAACAGGTCAAACTCGCCATTCAACAGGCCTTGTTCTGCAACGATTTTTTCTGTGGAAGAAGTCTGGAGCAACCATTGTGATAATTGGGCCACTGTCGGCGCTTCAAAAATCGATTTAACCTGAAGGGAAAAACCAGCTTGCCGCAGTTTGGAGACTAGCTGGATGCTGACAATCGAATCCCCGCCAATGCGGAAAAAGTTATCTTCTATGCCTATGCGTTCCAGCCTCAACACGTCTTGCCAAAGGGTGCACAGTTGCGTTTCCAGCGCATTGCGCGGGGCAACATAATTATCGTGATCCCCCAAAACGGGTTTGGGCAGGGCACGGCGATCCACTTTGCCGTTTAGGGTCAGGGGCAGGGTTTCGATGCGGGTAAAACTGGCGGGTATCATGTATTCCGGCAATCGCTCAGATAAATGCTTGATCAGAATGTCATCTGATAATGTTCCTTCGGCAATTAAGTAAGCTGCCAGTCCTTTATGGCCGTTATAGTCATAATCAATTACGACGGCTTGTTTGATGTGTGGGTGAGTCGTCAGGATATTTTCGATTTCTCCCAGTTCAATGCGGAAACCACGCAGTTTGACCTGAAAATCATTGCGGCTCAGGTATTCAATATTTCCGTCAGGCAACCAGCGGGCGAGATCACCGGTTTTGTACATTCTGGCTTCCGGCAGCGGTGAGAACGGATCAGGGAGAAAACGTTCCGCTGTCAGATCCGGGCGATTCAGGTAACCCCGGGCAACGCCATCTCCGCCAATGTGGATCTCGCCGGCAGCACCGACAGGAACGGGTTGGCCTTGTTTATCCAGAATATAGATGCGGGTATTGCTGATGGGTCGCCCGATGGGAAGTTTCCTGTCTTCATTTTCAATCAGTGGTATTTCATAAGTTGTGGCGAATGTGGTCGTTTCTGTCGGCCCGTAAACATGCAGCAGATGTTCTGGTGCATGTTCCGCCCTGAGACGAATGGCGGAGCGGTTATCCGCTTGTTCACCGCCGAACAAAACATAGCGCAGCCCGGACAATGACGGCGCAATCAAGCCTGCATATTGGTTAAACAGGGCGGTGGTCAAAAACAGCGCGCTGGCTCCTTCTGATGACAGGCACTGACCAAATTCAGCGGGGTGCAACAGGGTTTTTTCTGGGATCAGCAGGATACGGGCACCATGAACTAATCCAGACCAAACTTCCCATGTCGCGGCATCAAATGAAATATTGGCACAATGGACCATGCAATCATTCGGGCCAATGTCAGCAAAGCCATTGTTGATGATCAGCCGAAGTACATTGCGGTGTTCCACCATCACGCCTTTGGGCTGCCCGGTGGAGCCGGAAGTATAAATAACGTAGGCCAGATGACGTGAGGTCAGCCCCAAGGCGTAAGTATCCGGATTCGTGTCCGGCAGGGTTTCGGGCAAGGCAGCCTGAGCATCGAGCAGTATCGTCCTGTCATGCAGCATTGGCGGTACAGCGCTGCCCAGTTTTTCGGCTTGCTGTGTCTGGGTCACCAAAGCCACGGGGGCGGAATCTTCCAGCATGTACGCCAGCCGCTCCGCCGGATAGGTCGGATCGAGCGGTACGTAAGCGCCGCCGGACTTGAGGATCGCGAGTATGCCTGTCACCATATCCGGACTGCGTTCGAGGCAAATGGCGACCTTGTCATCCGGCCGCACACCCAGTGCAATCAAGCGATGGGCCAGACGGTTGGCGCGCCGGTTGAGTTCGCCATAGCTGATCTTGTGCTGTTCAAATATGAGGGCAATGGCTTCAGGGCGTTGGTCTGCCTGAGTTTCAAACAATTGTTGCAGAGTCTTGTCCTGTGGATAAGGCGCATCGGTCTGGTTCCAACTGTCCAGCAGGGTATGGCGTTCTTCTTCACTGAGGAAGGTTATTGAAGTGTGCTGCTGGTTCGGGGTGTAAGCCACCGCGTGCAAAATACGTTCAAGTTGGCACAGCAAACGCTGGGCCTGTTTTTCCGTCAGCCAGTCTTCTCCATAACTGAATTTGATGACTAATCGGTTATCGTGGGTGTAAGCCATCAACAATACCGGATAATCCACTTTTTCGACGGCGCGGCGGAATGTCAGGGTATGCTCGATGCCTGTCTCGTTTTCGGCTGATTCGGGTAACGGGTAATTTTCAAAGACCAGCAAACTGTGGAACAGGCGTTCGCCATGAGATTGCAGGCTTGATAGTGAAATTTCACTGTGGCTGTTGAGGGCGGCAATATCTTGTTGGATGTTTTGCAAGACTGTCGCGATGCTGTCTGTTTGCTTCCATTGCACCATCAGCGGCAAGGTATTGATATACAGGCCAACACTGGATTCAATCCCTTCTACCGGGACATCGCGTCCGGAAACGGTCGTGCCGACAAGGGTTTGCTCATCACCCGTGTAGTTGTGCAGGAGTTTATTCCAGGCGAATTGCAGCGCCACATTCAGGGTAATGCCTTGTTCCCGGCAGGTATCCATGAGTTGCCCGTAAGTGCTTCCTTGTATCGTGAGTATCTGCTCGGCAGGCTTTTCAATGGTTTTTATCTGCGCTAAATCAACGCGATGACTTAACAAGGGCGACAAATCATTCGTTGAGTAGAATTGTGATTTGCGTTCAGCCCAATAAGTCTCGGTTTCTGCTTTATGATCCAAATAATACTGTTGGGTTGCCAGATAGGCATTATCAACCACTATTTGGGGGGGCTGCCCTTGTATCAGTTGGTTGTAATATTCATGCACTGCCTGCAATAAAACCGGATAGCTCCAGCCGTCAATAATGCAATGGTGCAAAGTGATCAAGACAGTTGTCAGTTGCTCTTCCTGTTTGATAAAAGTGAAACGGATTAATCCGGGCTGGCTTAAATCAAAGGGCAGAGCACGATCATTTTGCTGGATGGTGTCAATTGCCGCGTTGCGGTCTTTTTCTGCCAACTGACTGATATCTTTGGTCGTAAATTTTTTTGAGTCAATGCTGGAGCCTGTGGTGATTAACTGCAATATTTTTCCTTTCCAGTCAAATGCAGTTCTGAGGATAGGAAAACGCAGTGAAGCCAAAGACCAAGCCTGTTGGTAAACAGCAAGATCCAAACGGGCGCGGTAATCCAGCAAGAGTTGTACACGGTAGGCATCATCCTGTGGCTGGGCCAAGTGGTGGTAGACAAAGCCTTGCTGCAAGCTGGTAGCCGGGAATATCGCCGTGACCTTTTTTCTGCTGGATGGTGACGAATTAGCTAAATCAGCGTGATTTTCACTGGCAATATTTTCACAGAAAACAAAATGCTTGAATTCATCTTCAGAGAAGATATTTTTTTCGTTTAAAAAATCTAAGAGGCTTTCTCTTCTTTGCTTAATCTTATCAATAAGTTGAACAGGGGGATTATCCCCTGTAAATGCCAGTTTTAACTTATTTTCACAGACCCAGACTGATACCTGATTTTTATTGAGTTCTTTAAATAGCATCAACATTTTTTACACGTCCAAAATAGTTTTCTTTTCTGAGTTGAGAGGCGAGTTTTCATCTTCAACAAGATCAAATTGATGGCTAAGCTGGTTCAATTGCTCCATCGAAATGCCCTTGATGCCGAAATCACTGGGGGTTTTTATGCCACCGGACTGAGCCTGTTTTTGACCTGTTACCACAATGTTATTGAGTGCTTGTTCAAATGCCCGGATGAACGCTTCGGTCTGGGTTTGCGGCAAGCGGGAATCCACTTTGAACTGCAATTTTCCTGCCTGTACTGCGCCATTAATGCCCAGCAATAGGTGGCTGCCGTTTGCGCTGGCTATCGTATCCCCGCAATCATCACTGGTGATTGTCCAGTCTTGATGGCTGGAGCCGCCCAACTGTCCGAGGTAGTTGAAACTGATGGCCGGCAATTCGCCGGTCAGGTAACCTGCTTGATGCAGTGCGCTGTAACCGATGCCTTTATTCGGTATGTCACGCAGCATTTCTTTGGTGTGAATGATGGTTTCCGCAATATCTGCCTGCATTTCCAGACGAACCGGATACATGGTGGTAAACCAGCCAACGGTTTCGGCAAGATCCAATGCACTGTCAATCGGTTCCCGCCCATGTCCTTCCAAAAGGATGTAGTTTACGGTGCGAGAGAAAGTTTCTTGCAAGGCCAGTGTCAGAGCGCTCAGCAATAAATCATTAATTTCAGTGTGATAACCCGTATTGGCTTCATGGAGCAGGATGTCAGTCGTTTCCGCAGAAAGGCTTAACTCATGCTGGGTGTTGTCACCCGTTGCTGGTGCCATATTGTTGCCGGAGACGACTTGTTTCCAATAAGCGACTTCATTTTGGTGCTGCTGCGCATAGCGGTGAACAGCGGCGACCCATTGCCGGTAGCTGCTGGTTTTCGCGGGTAAGTTCATGCCCTGCAATAACAGTCGCATGTCTTCAGCAATAATTCGCCAAGAAACCGCATCAATGATCAGATGATGGAATGCTAAGAATAATCGGGCGCTGCCGTCCGCGTATCCGGTCAAGAGACCGGCTTGCCACAATGGCCCGTTAAGGTAATCAAACCCGCTTTGCCATTGGGTCAATTGTTGATGCAGCGTTGCTTTATCCAATCCCCGGATATCACAGTACTGTAAAAGGGGATGCGAAGGCGGAGTTTCCTCTGAATCAGGATAGTCGTGGTCAAAAGAATAGTACTGGCGGTAACCGTTTTCCGTTTCTATAAAACGGGTTCGCAGCATGTCATGTCGTTCAATCAGTCTGCTTAAGGCTTGTTCAATTTGATTCGCTTCAATATCGCCGGGGATTTGAACCATGAAAGCCTGATTCCAATGGTGTGGAGCGGATAAGTGCCAGTTGAAGAAGGTTTGCTGGATAGGCAATAAATCAAATTCCCCGCTTAATCGTCCCTGTTCAGCAATAATTTTCTCTGTGGATGACGATTGGGACAACCATTGTGCTAGCTGGGCCACAGTCGGTGCTTCAAAAATCGATTTGACCTGAAGGGAGAAGCCCGCTTGCCGCAGTTTGGAAACCAATTGGATACTGACAATCGAATCCCCGCCAATGCGGAAAAAATTGTCGTCAATGCTAATGTGTTCCAGCTTCAGCACCTCCTGCCAGATAGCACATAGCTGTGTTTCCAGTGCATTGCGCGGGGCAATGCCGTTGCCCTGATTTCCCCAAACCGGTTCCGGCAGGGCGCGGCGATCCACTTTGCCGTTCTGCGTCAGGGGAATGGACTCAAGGCGGGTAAAACTGGCGGGTATCATATATTCCGGCAGACGCGAAGAGAGATATTTGGTCAGGTTTTCATCAGACAGCTCACCTTCGATGACCAAATACGCAGCCAGTACTTTATTTCCTCCATTATTTTCTCTATTTCTTTCTTTTCCCTGATCCCCTTGATGCAGGCGGTCAATCACCACCGCCTGTCGGACTTGTGGGTGGGATGTCAGGGCATTTTCGATTTCCCCCAGTTCAATGCGGAAGCCACGCAGCTTGACCTGATCGTCATTGCGGCCGAGGTATTCAATATTGCCGTCAGGCAACCAACGACCGAGATCACCGGTTTTGTACATGCGGGCATCAGGTTCTGGGGAAAAGGGGTCGGCGAGGAAACGTTCTGCTGTCAGGTCTGGGCGATTCAGGTAACCCCGGGCAACGCCATCGCCACCAATATGAATTTCACCGATGGCACCGATTGAAACTGCTTGCCCATTGGCATCGAGTAAATAAATGCGGGTATTGGCAATGGGGCGACCAATCGGGATGGACTGATTGACGTTGACAGGAGAAGTCATCGCATAAGTACAGGCAAAAGTGGTTGTTTCTGTCGGGCCATAGCCGTTAAGCAAACAGGCTGGTTGAGTTTCTGCTGATTGTACCTGCCTGATTTTCTGTGGATTGAGGACATCGCCGCCGACAAGCAGGTAACGCAGTTGTCTGAAGAGCGGAAGCAATGTCTCAAGGTATTCGTTAAACAAGCCGGCAGTCAGCCATAAGGCTGTGACGTTTCCTTCCATTAAGGTTTGGCGGAAATGTATTGGTTCGAGCAATGCCGTCGATGAAACGATATGCATGCGCCCGCCATTGAGCAGGGCAGACCAGATTTCCCATGTGGCGGCATCGAATGATGTATTGGCACAATGGGCAATGCAATCATCAGGGCCAATGTCAGCAAAGCCATTGTTGATGATAAGGCGCAAGATATTGCGGTGCTCGACCATGACGCCTTTGGGCTGCCCGGTAGAGCCGGAGGTGTAAATGACATAGGCCAGATGGCGTGAGGTCAGCCCCAACGCCGCTGTATCCGGATTCGTGTCCGGCAGAGTTTCAAGCAAAGCCGCCTGAGCATCGAGCAATACCGTTTTATCATGCAGCATTGACGACACTGAACTTCCCAGTTTTTCGGCCTGCTGTGTCTGAATCAGCAAAGCCACGGGGGCGGAATCTTCCAGCATATAGGCCAGCCGCTCCGCCGGATAAGTCGGATCGAGCGGGACGTAAGCGCCGCCGGCCTTGAGGATGGCGAGTATGCCTACCACCATTTCCGGACTGCGTTCGAGGCAAATGCCGATCCGGTCATCCGGCTGTACGCCCAGTGCAATCAGATGGTGAGCCAGACGGTTGGCTCGCTGGTTGAGTTCGTCATAACTGATTTTTTGCCCTTCAAATATGATGGCAATGGCATCAGGGCGTTGCGCTGCCTGAGTTTCAAACAATTGTTGCAGGGTCTTGTCCTGCGGGTAGAACGCCTGAGTCTGGTTCCAGCGCTCCAGCAGGTGTCGCTCTTGTGCCGACAGGATATCAATCCCGAACAGTGGCTGTTTCTGATCGGCGACAAAGGCCGCCAGCACTTGTTGATAAACCCCTGCCAGCCTGACAATCGTCGCCTCATTGAACAGGCTGACAGCATAGTTCAGGCAGCCTGTGATATTGGCCTGCCCGTCGGACAGAAACAGGCTCAGGTCAAACTTGGCCGGGCTGTATAACGTTTCTGGCAATGCCACCGGGCTGAAGGGCAAATTGAGCTTGTCCGGCTGGTTTTCAGCAAAACGGTGCAAGCTGAACATCACCTGAAAAATCGGGTGGCGGGAAGTATCTCGTCCGATGCCCAATGCTTCGACCAGTTGTTCAAACGGCATGTCCTGATGGGCTTTGGCGCCTGCAATCAACTGATGGATCTGCCCAATCAGTGTTTCTACACTGGCGGTTTGTTGCAACTGCGCCCTTAAGGCCATTGAGTTAACAAACATACCAATCAGGGGCTGGGTTTGGGCATGGTGACGGTTATCCGTGGGGGTGCCCAACACAATGTCATCCTGTCCGGACAATTTTGCCAGCGTGACATAAAACGCACTGAGCAGCACGGTATACAGGGTGGTTTCCTGCGCTTTTGCCAGTGTCCTTAGCTGGTTTGATAAAGCATTATCCAGCGTGAAATTGAAGTCACGCCCTTGATAATTGACGTGGGCAGGCCGGGAATGATCGGTCGGCAGGGCCAACGGTTCATAATCTGCCAGCGTCTGTTGCCAGTAGGCAAGCTGGCGTTCACCCACTTCTCCCTGTAAATAAACCCGTTGCCATGCCGCATAGTCGCCATAGGAAATATCCAGCGGAGGCAATTGGCTATCGCGGCCTGTTGACAGGGCGTGGTAAATTTCTGCCAGTTCATCCATGAAAATATCGGCTGACCAGCCGTCAAAAGCAATGTGATGCCACAATAGCAACAAGTAATGCTGATCATCGCTTCGGTTATCTGTGATCTGATTGTTATGGATCTGCTGATTATAGATTTGATAGTGGCTCAGGCGCAGGCTTGGCTCTGTGGACAGATCAAACGACGTGGTGATTTCTGCGCGCACTAAATCCAGAAGCCCGTCAGTATCTTCGCAAACCTGTGTCGGCCGGATAACCAGCGGCTTGTCCAACTTCTGCGGGTGGATTTGCCCGTCCTCATGATTGAGGTACAGCATCTTTATCACAGAATGGCGCTCAGCCAATTGATTGATGGCAGTTTCCAGCAAGGGCAGGCAAGCCGCATTATCCAGTTGAACCAGATAAGGGATATGGTAAGCGTCGGTGCCTTGTTCAAACTGCTCAATAAACAACATGCGCTCTTGGGCAAATGACAGGGGAGGATGCGCAGAGTTCAGGCGGGGAATGACGGTACAGGCTTGTTGCCCTGATCCTGATGAATGCGCTATGCCGGTTGCCAGACCTGCGACGGTTTTACGCTCGAACAACTGAGCCAGTGTAACGTCCGTTGCCAAACGTTGGCGGATAGCGGCTGTCAGCTTAATCGCCATCAACGAGTTGCCGCCAATGCGGAAGAAATTGTCATGAATGCCAACGCGTTCCAATCCCAAAATGGCCTGCCAGATGGCACAAAGCTGGGTTTCCAGTGCATTGCGGGGCGCGGCATAGTGATCCGGGCTTTCCCACACAGGTTCCGGCAGGGCCTGACGATCCAGTTTGCCGTTCAATGTCAGCGGAATAGATTCAAGGCGGGTAAAACTGGCTGGGATCATGTATTCCGGCAAATGGACGGAAAGGTATTCAACCAGATTTTCATCGGACAGCTCAACGGGCAGGATATCGCCTGTTTCCTCGGTTATCAAATAAGCCACCAGCACATCGTGGCCTTGGTGTTTATGGGCAAGAACCACCGTTTGTTTCACCTGCGGATAGGCCGCCAGAACGCTTTCAATTTCCCCCAGCTCAATGCGGTAACCGCGGATTTTGACCTGAAAGTCATTGCGCCCCAGATATTCCAGCTCACCGTTCGGCAACCAGCGTACCAAATCCCCGGTTTTATACAGCCGGTCGTAACCAAGGGTTTTCTCTTCGGCACTGGCAAACGGATTTTCGATAAAGCGCTCCGCGGTCAGTTCCGGTCGGTTCAGATAGCCCGGTGCTAATCCGGCCCCTCCGACGTACAACTCACCGGGCGCTCCAATTGGAACAGGACAGCCAAAATCATCCAGCACATAGGCGGAGAGATCGCTTAATGGCCGGCCAATGTTAGACGCGGCCACGGTGTCGCCTTGGGTCAGTTTTTTATAGGTCACGTGCACCGTAGTTTCGGTGATCCCGTACATGTTGACCAAGGTCGGCGAGTGATCGCCATATTTGTTCCACCACGGATGTAACTGAACCGGGTTCAGCTTGTCGCCGCCGAAAATGACCAGACGAAGGTGGGGGTATGCCGCGTCGGTATTCAATGAGGTATCAATAAAGGCATAAAATGCCCCCGGCGTTTGGTTCAGTACAGTGACTTGTTGTTTCGAACACAACTGGCTGAACTGGACAAAATCTTTTGTGCTTGCCACGGAAGGAATGATCAGACGCCCGCCGTAGAGCAAGGCACCCCACAGTTCCCACACGCTGAAATCAAAGGTATAAGCATGGTACAGCACCCAAGTGTCACGGTGATGGAATTGATATTTTTCTTGGGTAGCCGCGAATAATCGCATGACATTATGGTGAGTCTGCAATACGCCTTTGGGCTTTCCGGTCGTTCCTGAAGTGTAGATAACGTATGCCAAATCATCTGCGCAGTTAATAGGGGATGGATTTTCCCCGGCTGGCCTGCGGGACAGCGCCGGATCATCCGCAGCAATCATCACGAGGCTGTCAGGCTGTGACTGGGCGTATTCTGCCAGTACAGACAAATACCGTTGCTGGGTCAGCACGCATGGGGTTTGGGCATCTTGCAGAATAAAACTGACCCGATCTGAGGGATATTCCGGTGAAATGGGCACATAAGCGCCACCCGCTTTCAGCACTGCCAGAATGCTGATGATCATTTCCAGACTGCGGTCAAGGTACAGGGCGACAAGTGTGTTGACGGGCATAGGGGCTTGGTGGTGATGCTGGTAATTTTCATTGAGCGCCAAAGCCAATTGGTTTGCCCGTGCGTTAAGTTCACGGTAAGTCAGCGTTTCTCCCTCAAAGACCAGTGCCACGTTATCCGGCATGGCGGCTGCCTGTGCTTCAAACTGTTGTTGCAGGGTCTGGTTTTGGGAGTAGGGCGCAATGACAAGCGGGTTCCAAGTATGCAGCAATGTGTGGCGTTCCAGCGCGGAGAGAACATCCAGTTCAAACAGTGCCTGTTTCTGATCGGCCACAAAGGCTGCCAACACTTGTTGGTAAATGCCCGCCAGCCTGACCATAGTGGCTTCGTTGAACAGACTGACAGCATAGTTCAGGCAGCCGTTGATAGTGGCCTGCCTGTCAGACACAATCAGGCTCAGGTCAAACTTGGCCGGGCTGTAGAGAGGCTCAGCCAACTCAATCGGGCTGAAAGGCAAATTGAGCCTGCCCGGCTGGTTTTCATCAAAATCATCCAAGGTAAATACAACCTGAAAAATCGGATGGCGGGAGGTATCCCGCTCGATGCCCAATGTTTCAACCAGTTGTTCAAACGGCATGTCCTGATGGGATTTGGCATCCGTAACCAATTGGTGGGTCTGTTTAATCAACGTACTCACGCTGGCGGTTTGTTGCAGTTGTGCCCTTAAGGTCAGTGTATTGACAAACATGCCAATCAGGGGCTGGGTTTGGGCATGGTGACGGCTGTTGGCAGGCGTGCCCAGTACAATGTCGTTCTGTCCGGACAGTTTTGCCAGCGTGACATAAAACGCACTGAGCAACACGGTATACAGGGTGGTTTCCTGTGCTTTTGCCAGCGCCCTGAGTTGGTTTGATAAGTCACTCTCCAGCGTGAAATTGAAGTCTCGTCCTTGATAATCAACATGGATGGGCCGGGGGTGATCGGTTGGCAAAGCCAGAGGTTGATAACCCGCCAGCGTCTGTTGCCAGTAGGCAAGCTGGCGTTCACTGATATCTCCCTGCAAATAATCCCGTTGCCATGCCGCATAATCGCCATAGGAAATATCCAGCGGAGGCAGCTGGCTGTCACGGCCTGCTGACAGGGCGTGGTAGATCTCTGCCAGCTCATTCATGAAGATCTCGACTGACCAGCCATCAAAGGCAATGTGATGCCACAGCATCAGCAAGTAATGTTTCTCGCTGCTCTGGTTATCCGTGATCTGCTTGTTATGGATCTGATAATGACGCAGGCGCAGGCTCGGCTCTGTGGACAGATCAAACGGTGTGGCGATTTCTGCGCGCACGGTATCCAAAAGCTTGTCAGTATTTTCGCAGGGGGGAACTGACCGGATGGACAGATCGGTGTCCAACTTTTGTTGATGGATTTGCCCGTCATCATGATGGAGATACACCATTTTCAGCACGGGGTGGCGTTCAGCCAATTGGTTGATGGCGGTTTCCAGCAAGGGCAGGCAAGCCGCGTGATCCAACTGAACCAGATAAGGGATATGGTAAGCGTCAGTGCCTTGTTCAAACTGCTCAATAAACAGCATGCGCTCTTGGGCAAATGACAAGGGATAATGCACTGAGTTCAGATGAGGAATCACTGTGCAGGTCTGTTGTTCCGATTCCCGGGTACGCACTATTTCAATTGCCAGACCCGCGACGGTTTTCCGCTCAAACAACTGAGCCAGTGTCATGTCCGTTGCCAAACGTTGACGGATAGCCGCTGCCAGCTTAATCGCCATCAACGAGTTGCCGCCAATGCGGAAAAAGTTATCATCAATGCCAACACGTTCCAGCCCCAAAATAGCCTGCCAGATGGCACAAAGCTGGGTTTCCAGTTCATTGCGGGGAGCGACATAGCTGTTTTGGCTGTCCCACACGGGTTCCGGCAAGGCACGGCGATCCAGCTTGCCATTGAGCGTTAACGGAATGGAGCCAAGGCGGGTAAAACTGGCAGGGATCATATATTCCGGCAAATGGACGGAAAGGAACTTAATCAGGTTTTCATCGGACAGTTCATTATCTGTGACCAGATAGGCGGCCAGCACGTCATGGCCTTGGCGCTTATGTGCAATCACCACCGCCTGTTCTACCTGAGGATGGGCAACCAGAACGTTCTCAATTTCCCCCAGTTCAATGCGGTAACCGCGGATCTTGACTTGAAAATCATTGCGCCCCAGATATTCCAGTTCACCGTTCGGCAGCCAGCGCACCAAATCGCCGGTTTTGTACAGACGGGTGTAACCGAGGGCTTTGTCTTCGGCACTGGCAAACGGATTTGCGATAAAACGCTCCGCAGTCAGTTCCGGCTGGTTTAAATAACCCCGTGCCAGCCCTGCGCCACCCACATGCAGCTCTCCCGGTGTGCCTGTCGGGGACAGGTTGCCGTAATTGTCCAGAACGTAGAGGCGGGCGTTATTAATTGCTGTACCGATATTTGTTGTAACATCCCCGTGTTGATACAGCTTTTCCGTCGCACAAACAGTGACTTCTGTCGGGCCATAGGAATTCAATATCTGGCTGTGACAGCTAAAATGTTCAAGGAAATCCACAGACGGGGATTCTCCCGCTGTCACCAATAACTGCAATGAGGGCAGTTCAGTATCCGTCATTAATTTCAGGAGAGCCGGCGGTAACGCGGCTATTTCAATGCCTTCCTGCTGAATGAGTTTCGTCAGTGCAGGAAGGTGACGCTCTTCTTCACTGCAAATGTAAATCGTCAGTCCATTAAATAAACTGGGGAATAATTCAAACACAGAACCATCAAAGATGTAGTTGGCAAACATCAATACCTTGCTTCTTCCCGGCGCATTAAAGAATTTTTCTTGTGCCGCCGCCATATGGATGACGTTTCTGTGCTCGGTCATCACACCTTTTGGTTGGCCCGTCGTTCCGGATGTATAAATGATGTAAGCCAGATCGGTAGGTTTATTGTTTAGTGGCGGATTTCCGGCAGGCTGGCTTGCCGTGAGGGTTGGATCATCTGCGGCTATCAGCGTTGGAGGCTCAGCAAATAATTGGGTGTATTCTGCCAGTGTTGTCAGGTGCTGCTGTTGGGAGATAACACACCGTGTCCGGGTATCTTGCAGAATAAAATTGACCCGCTCCGGCGGATATGACGGCAGAATGGGCACGTAAGCGCCGCCGGCTTTCAATACCGCCAGAATACTGACCACCATTTCCAGACTGCGGTCAAGATAAAGGGCGATGGGCGTATCGGCTGGCATTGGTGCCTCAGACCGTTGCTGGTGGTGAGTTCGGATCACTCCCGCCAGTTGGTTAGCGCGTCGGTTAAGCTGATGATAAGTGAGCATTTCTCCTGCAAATACCAGTGCAACGGTATCGGGGGATTTTTCGACCTGATCTTCAAACAGTTGTTGCAGGGTTTTATCTTGCGGATAAGGCACATCGGTTTGGTTCCGTGTGTGCAGCAAAATATGGCGCTCCTGCGCTGACAGGGGATCAAGTTCAAAAAGCGCCTGTTTCTGATCTGCAACGAATGCAGCCAGCACATGTTGGTAGATATCGGCCACCCGCGCGGTGGTGGTTTGATCAAACAGGCTGGTGGCATAATTGAGATGGCCGGACAGGTTGGTTTTCCCATCGGAAATAAACAGGCTCAAATCAAATTTGGCCGGGCTGTACAGCGGAATATCAGTTTGAACGAGGCTGAATGGCAGGCGGCTGCCCGGCAGGTTTTCGCCAAAATTCTGCAATCCGAACATCACCTGAAATATCGGATGGCGGGAGGTATCACGCTCAACTTTCAGAGCATCCACCAATTGCTCAAAGGGGATATCCTGATGCATCTTGGCTTCGATGATGGTTGAGTGAACTTGCTTAATCAGCGTTTCCACACTGGCGGTTTGTTGCAACTGAATTCTCAATACCAGCGAATTGACAAACATGCCAATCAGGGATTGGGTTTGGGCGAGATGGCGGTTGTCCGTAGGCGTTCCCAGCACAATGTCATCCTGTCCGGACAGCTTTGCCAGCGTGACATAAAACGCACTGAGCAGCACAGTATACAGGGTGGTTTCTTGTGCCTTTGCCAGCGCCCTTAACTGATTTGACAGCGTATTTCCCAAGGTGAAATTGAAGTCACTGCCTTGATAATCAATGTGGATTGGCCGCGGGCGATCGGTCGGTAAATTCAGGGGTTCATGGCCCGTCAAAGCCTTCTGCCAGTATGCCAGTTGTCGTTCCCGGACTTCTCCCTGCAAATAATTCCGTTGCCATGCCGCATAGTCGCCGTATGTAATATCCAGTGATGGTAGTCGGCTGTCACGCTCTTCCAGCAAAGCCTGATAGATCTCTGATAATTCATGCATAAAAATATCAACAGACCAGCCATCAAAGGCGATATGGTGCCACAGGAATAAAACGTAGCGCTGATTGTTCGGCATTATATAGCTGTGCAGGCGAAAGCCCGGCTCATTGACCAGATCAAACGGTTTGAGCAGTTCAGCGCGCACGGTTTCCATCAGCGCATCAATGTCACTGCAAAAGCATTCCCTGAACGCAAGACTATCTTCCAACAAATGCTGATATTCATGGCCATCATCGTGGGTGCGGTATACCGTTTTCATCACGGCATGACGCTCAATCACCCGATTAATGGCCTCTTCCAGACGTTGAAGGTGGATACTGTCATTGAGTTGCACCAAATAGGGAATATGGTACATGTTGGCACCCTGTTCAAAGCGCTCAATAAACAGCATGCGCTCTTGGGCAAATGACAGGGGATAGCGCTTCAACTCAAGATGCGGGATAACCGTATGTATTTGCTGTCCCATATGGGCAGCCATTCTGGCGATAGTTTTCAGTTCGAATATCTGGGCCAGTGAAACTTCACGTTTCAATAGGCGGTGAATGGCAGCAATGAGCTGAATAGCCATCAGGGAATTACCGCCAACCCGGAAGAAATTATCGTCAATGCCGATGCGTTCCAGACCCAAAACATCCTGCCAGATGGTGCAAAGCCGGGCTTCCAGTTCATTGCGGGGGGCAAGGTAACTGTCCTGATTTCCCCAGACAGGCTCAGGCAGGGCACGGCGATCCAATTTGCCGTTCAGGGTTAAGGGAATGGAATCAATGTGGGTAAAGCTGGCAGGGATCATATAATCCGGCAGGCGGTCGGATAAATGCCTGATTAATGCGCCATCGGATAGCTCGCCGGCTGTGCCTTCTGTCACCAAATAGGCTGCCAGAACTTTGTTCCCTTTATGCTCATAATCGATGACTACTGCTTGTTTGACTTGTGGATGTGAGGCCAGCGCACTTTCGATTTCCCCTAACTCAATGCGGTAACCGCGGATCTTGACCTGAAAATCATTGCGTCCCAGATATTCCAGTTCACCGTTCGGCAGCCAGCGTACCAAATCGCCGGTTTTGTACAGGCGGGTGTAACCGAGGGCTTTGTCTTCTGCGGTTGCAAACGGGTTTTCCACAAAACGTTCTGCGGTCAGTTCCGGCCGGTTTAAATAACCCCGGGCCAGCCCGGCACCACCGATATACAATTCACCGGGCGCGCCGATAGGCACAAGACGACCGGCATCGCTCAGGACATAGGCATGCAGGTCATTTAACGGCTGACCAATCACGGATGATGTAGTGGGATCGTCTTTGGTCAGTTTCTTATAGGTAACATGAACCGTGGTTTCCGTTATCCCATACATATTGATTAAACTGGGTGACCGATCGCCATAATGCTCCCACCAAGGTTTTAATTGCATCGGATTGAGTTTATCCCCGCCGAAAATCACATAGCGAAGATCAGGAAACTCAACGCCCATATTTAATGAGGCATCAATAAAGGCATAAAATGCCCCCGGCGTTTGGTTCAGAACGGTCACTTTCTGGTGTGAACAAAGCTGGCTGAATCTGGCAAAATCTTTTGTACATTCGACGGTCGGAATAATCAGGCGCCCGCCATAAAGCAGCGCCCCCCATAGTTCCCAGACACTGAAATCAAAGGTATAGGTATGGTAAAGAACCCAGGTATCTTTTTGGTTAAATTGGAACTGATTGTGGGTAGTCGTAAATAACCGTGAAACATTTTGATGGGTTTGCAGTACCCCTTTGGGTTGCCCGGTTGTTCCTGAGGTATAGATGACATAAGCAAGATCGGCTGGCGTATTTACCTGTGCCAAATTGCCTGTTGACCGGTTTTCCGTTAATGAATAGTCGTCCGCAGCGATCAGCGTGGGTTGGAACGCCAATGATTGTGTACTCTCACGCAGGGATTGCAGATGTTGCTGCTGCGTTATCACGCACGGGGAATGCGTATCCTGTAGAATAAACTGTGTCCGTTCGGCGGGATATTCCGGTGAAATAGGTACATAAGCGCCGCCGGCTTTCAATACGGCGAGGATACTGACAACCATCTCCAGACTGCGGTCAAGGTAGAGAGCAATCAAAGTATCGGCGGGCATGGATGCATTATTTTCTGGCTGGCCTGGTTGCTGGCATTGGCTGCGGATAACATCAGCCAATTGGTTCGCCCGTTCATTGAGCTGGCGATAGGTCAGCGTTTCTCCTTCAAATATCAACGCAATATTATCTGGGGTGGCTGCCGCCTGTGCTTCGAACTGTTGTTGCAATGTCTTATGTTGCAAGGACTCATATTCAAGGAGGTCGGTTTGATTCCAAGTACCCAGCAGCGTTTGGCGTTCTTGTTCTAATAAAACAGGGAGTTCGTTGACGGGAGAAGACGGTTTATCAATCAGGGCTATCAATAAATTCTCAAGCCGTGCAAACATATTATCGACATCTGACTCACTAAAGTAATTCTGTAAGTAATTGATCGTAATTTTTAATTCCTGATCAATGCCATAATCTTTTAGGCGGAAAGTGATAGGGTGAGTCTGTATGGTGGGATGTATATGATAATGATGAACATGAGACATTTCAGCCGCAGGAACTGAGAATTTCTCGTAGGTGATAAGGATATTAGGTAAAAAAAAACCTTGCTGGTTGGCAATTCTGGCAAGGTGAGATTGCGGGAATGAGCAATGTGGGTAACTGTGTTTTATTGCTGATTCTGTCTGTTTTATTTGTTCTGCTAAACTGGCGGAGTCAGAGATTCGGCAATATACCGGATAGACATTTGCCTGCATGCCGATGGTATATTTCTCCGATTTTGTCTTTCTGCCATGTGTGACCGTATTAAAAGTCAATTCTTGTTGCCCTGTCAGCGCAGACATCATAATACCGACAAGGCATGAAAAAACGGAACTCAGGTTAGTTTTATTTTTTTCACAAAAAACGGCCAAAGATTTTTTGACTGAAAGTGGTAATGTTATCGTTTTGTTATTTGTGCCATTGTTTTGATAATAAGGTATTAATTGTTGAGGTTCATGTTCTTTTAAGAAATGACACCAATAGTTATTGTCTTGTTCGTAATTATAGGAAGTTAAATACGCTCTTGCTTGGGTAACAGAATCTAAATATTGTGGTATTTCAGATAACCAGGCTGTTGAAGTTCCCGCTTTAAGGCAGAAATATAACTGATGGACATATTGATGCAGGCGAAATAAACCTAAGCCATCAATAATAATATGATGGAATTTAGTGAAAAAATAATATTTTTTATTGGTGATTAATATCAATGACGCCTGATATAGAGGGCCATTGAGGAAATCGTTCGGTGTATCAACTTGCTGTTGTATCCAAAGATCAGCTTTTTCTGCTGCTGCTGGTTGATTTGAAAAATCATGGAATGTGATTGAACTCGCGTTAGATTTATTTTCAATGAATTGTCTGACTTCGTGATTTCCATCAATCGATATATGCAATCGTAATGCATCAATATGCTGATGCAATAAATCCCATGCTTGCTGCAAAATAGCGATATCAACGTCATCCTCCATCAAGGTGTACCAGCCTATGTTGTGCAGGCTAGTGTCTTTATAGAGTGTTTGTTCATAAAACACATCTTCTTGAGCAGGATGAAGATTATATAAATTTGAACTTACTAAATATTCAGATTTTGTCATAATGAATTATACGAATCGTTCCGTTCAAAAGTTATTTTAAATCCACAATTGCAAACAAGTGGATAACGAGTTTTTAACAATTTTACAGTATTGATTTTGGCGTCAGGAGGTTGGCGTTTTCATTTTTTCTACTGTGGTGTGATATATAACAATAATAATAAATACAGACCGCAAAACTATGATCTGAAATATTAAGGGGGTAATATTCATGTTTGCGATCATATAATGTGGCGTTCCTTCTGTAATTATTTTTGAGAGGGTAAATCCATATCAGGTACTTTTATTCAATGAAGAATTGTGTTATCTGCTGATGTGTAAATATGATTGATGTTGCAATCTCGCCATATTTTCCCTTATCAAAATAATTAAAGGCTGTTTAATTGAGTAAATAAACTGTTTCAGTTTATAAATAGCCATCCCATATTATTAAATTGTTCGTGAATTTAAATGTTAGTGATTAGTTATCCTTATTTTTATTTTTGAATATTAATTTGGCCTGCATATTGATTGTTATTCAGATTTAAGTCTATATTATTTTTTGTTTAATATACTGTGTTATTTTATTTAATAATATATTTTATTAAGCAAGGTGTTTTATTAAATAATAAAGCTGATAATCGTTAAAGTGATACTTGCTTTACAGCAAGCATCACCAAAGTATGACAAATTACATATTTAATTGAGCCTGTATTTTTTCTATCTCCTCAGCCCATTGTTGTTGAAGATGCGGCTTCTGGTGGGCGATCTTGCGTTTCAGATCAGCGTCCAGTTTTTCTTCAAGATGAAGCAGGCGCTCCAACAACTGTTCTTCCAGAGACAATAAAGAGGGCTGCAACCCTTTATTGCTCGCTTGGGGGGTATAAGAGCCGTACTCTTCCTGTTTATGTTGCAGTTGGCCCATCTGTTCAATTTGTTGATAGATAGCTTCAACATCGTGATACTCTTCCAACCGGTTGTTATTGATAAACCAAAAGCGCTGGCAACTGTTTTCGATAAGCCAGCGATCGTGGCTGACAACGAGCAATGCCCCGGCAAATGTCGCAATCTGCTCACACAATGCCTCCTTGCCTTCGATATCCAAGTGGTTGGTCGGTTCATCCATCATAACCAATTCATATTTTGCCAGACTCAGCCCAACAAAAAGCAACCTTGATCGCTCACCGCCACTGAGGGTTGCCACTTTTTGCTGATGGCGCGGATAGGCAAAACCTGCACCGATCAGAGCCATCTTGCGCTGTTCGTCTGTCAGAGGCGCGAATGTTCGTAACGCATCGGTCAGAGTATCGTTATCACGCAATTGGTGTAGCTGCTGGTCGTAGTAACCCGCCGCGATGGCTGGATGAAACTTGATTTCAGGACTGTAGCGCATATCGGAAAGATAGCGCTGCCACAACAGTTGTAAAAAGGTTGATTTACCACAACCATTGGCACCGATGATCGCGATGCGATCCCCACTTCTTACCTGATGAAAACGAGTGGTAAATAGTTGGGTGGTGCTGTCCTGTATCTTGATCGTTGCATGATCCAGTTCAAGCACGCGGTCAGCCTGAATGGGCTGGCCGGTTAATGTCAACCGCCACTGATAACCTTCGGTCAGCACTGTCTGTGCATCTTTCAGGTTCTGGATGTGTTTTTCCATCTGCTTGGCTTTGCGTGCAAAACTCTCGTTATCATAAACCTGCCCCCACACTGCGAGACGTTTGGCACTGGTAGAGATACGATCAATTTCTTTTTGCTCATATTGATTGCGATGTTCATCGGCTATATCTTTTTCTGCCAGCGCCTGACGAGCCTCAGAGCAGGGCAAGCGATAGAAATGGAGCGTTTTATCGCGCAATATCCATGTGCAGTTAGTGGTTTCATCAAGCAGGGTCTGATCATGGGAAACCAGAATAAAGCTCCCTTTCCAGGACTGAAGGAAATGGCTTAACCACCATAGCGTAGGCAAGTCCAGATGGTTACTCGGCTCATCCAGTAACAGCAGGTCGGGTTCTTGTATCAATGCCCTGCCTAATAACAGGCGCGTATGTTGACCCCCACTAAGCTGATTGACCGCCTGTGCCCACAGGGGTTCAGAAAATCCCAGTTGTGTCAGGAGAACTTCTGCGCGCCAGCGTTCTGCCATGCGCTCTTCTGTCGGTAATTTTTGCAAAACGGCATCAATCAATGGCAGATTTTCCACTTCTTCTGGTAAATGCTGTTCGATATAAGCGGATACACAGTGGTTGGCATAGCTTACGGTACCCGTATTGGGCGTTAATTGAGCTGTCAGTAATTTTAATAATGTACTTTTCCCACTGCCGTTATGGCCGATCAGACCGATACGGTCGCCCGCCTGAACAGTGAAAGAGACATCATTTAATAACGTTGTGGTTGAAGTGTCGTAACAAATTGATTTTGCAGATAGTAATGTGCTCATGGCTTACTCATTTTTCAGGCATAAAAATGCCGGGTTAAGTCAGGGCGACAACCCAGTAAGCTGAGGAAGGTTTGATTTGGTTATCTTCGCTCAGGCAGGATTATCGCAGTGTAATACTGTGAAAGCCTGAGCTCTGGCGATTACCAAAGAAGTGTGAATATTCAATTAAATCACACAGCATCATAATTAGCCTCCTTATTTTCTATTCAGATTGAACGGTGGCGCTATCATAGCAACGTCGTTTGTAATAAGCAAAAGTATAAAACATAAACAGGGTTATGCATAATTCATAGCAATATTTATAATGTTTAGTTTCGGTTTGATTTATAATTGCCTTCTATTTATCTATTTATCTATTTATCTATTTATCTATTTATCTATTTATCTCAAAATGCCCATCAGGAAAAAGAGTAATGATATCGCTAATCGACTTGGTTCCCATTTGTATGGATGAATAATTATATTTTCCCAATGGAGATGAGTTGCATCCCCTTGTCGATCCAGTGTTTTCGTATACCTCTTTAGAAGAATATAAAAGAAACATTTTTCCTTCATAGTTAGATTGAGCCATTTTGATTTTCCATTTGTCATTATAATCAACTGCACGACAAGCAATATCTGCCCACGGATCACATATCCATGTATTCTCCGGGTATATATTAGGGGCAAATGTTGTGAAAACCCGGGTTCTTGCATCAATTTTGCTGGGAGGGCAAATCATCACGAAAGCATGGCTATAGGGAGCTTGTAAGCAAGCAACTTGTATAGTTAATAATGATTTGTATTCTGTATAATCAATTCCTTGATGATAAAATAAGTCCACAAGTGAGTTTTTGTGTATTTCAGCTAAATGATAAAAGGCAAACATCGAGTATAACATGCAATTGCCAACTAAATTTTTGTTTTTATTTTCATTCAAATAACGATATACATCTTTGTGTATCAGGGGACCAGACGGTTCTAATACTCTCTTATACAATGCGTCGAATTTATTAAATTTCTCCGACATCGCTTCTTCTGTATAGAGCGGTCTTTTTTCGATGGGCAATATATCACTATCGTAATAGTCAACATTGAATGAACCACCTGTGAAAGTAGACTGCGTTGCTTGTAGGGTTTCTTGCAAAATGTCTTTCATTTCCATGTTGGCGCCTCCCTTATGATTTTCATATTGAACCGAGTTGGATGGAAAAGTGTATTAGTAATTAAAATTATAATTGCTTAATGTTATTAATAGCCTGATTTTTTATTGTTCTCAAGTGATATTTTTATTCTGTAATGAATATTTGTTTTTTCTTTTTTTGTAGCGAATTGTTTTTAAAGAATTATAGTGTCAATTAATGTATTTATATTTTTTATAATGTAATTAACACAATAACTGGTGTGGGAAAAATCATTAGCGGAATTTAAATGTTACTTTTATTTAATATCCTTGTTGTTATTTGTTTTTTTGAAATTTGAACTTGTGTCTTTTTTTCAAAATGTTACTTCATGATTTGTTTGGTTTTGGTTCGCACTATTTTATGCGTGTTATGGTATCCATAGGGTATTTTAAGTGTTTTTTTAATTTTATTCATTAGTGCATAGTTAATGTTATTGTGAGATTAAAATCATTACTGTTTAATAAGTTGAATCACACATTTATTATTAATCACAAAATCGTTACGGTAATCTTGCTTTACTTGATGCAATGATGCTTTTTGCTTAATTTAATATATTTTATTAAGGGGCGTGATTTATTGTGTTATTTATTCTATTAAAATTAATCAAAAAGCGGTGTTGTTATTGTTAATTTAGGTGATAGCAAATGCTCCAATCCAGATTGATTTATTAATCGGAATAAATACTCCAGCCTGCCTCAATAAAGTCGTAATTTACTCAGTTTATTAGTTCTATGAATTATTTTTTATATATTTTTAACTTGCCTAATAAATGAAATTTCTCCAAGCATAGGTAGTGCCTGCTCTTCACTTAAACGAGTATTTAAACCATGAAGAAGACGATTTTTAAGTTGTCAAGATCACAGCAAGCTGTTTTCAAAATGGAAGCATTTCATCTGACTGGCTGTCCATTTTATTTAGGTGTTGCAGTGCGTTTAAATGGAAATATTCCTCTGGATGGGCTTGTGCAAGCAGCCGAAACCGTTCGGGACTCAATGGATATATTCCATATCGGTTTTGAGGCTGATGATGTGGAAGGGCGTGATTTGGCAACACATTGGCATGGTATTCGTCGGCTAACCTCCCATTCCGAAGTAATACAAGTCAATTTCAGCAACTACCCGGATTCTGAACAGGCTTTTGAGCGTTGGGCAGACCGCCAAATGTTGATAAAAGAAGATCTGTCATTGACGCCGGTGCGGATTTTTGCCGTGCATTTTCAACAAGGGAAAACAGGGTGGTTTATTAAGGCTCATCATGCCGCTATGGATGGCGAGGGCTTTTCAGTATTGATAGAACATCTGATGCGGGCTTTGGAGAAAGAAGAGCCGAATACGGAACCTCTTTTATTTTCGGTTCATGCAGAAGGAGAACAGAATTATGAAAACTCCCGGCGCATGCAACGAGATGAAATATATTGGCAGAGTATTTTTAGTGACAACGCCATTAACCGGCAGAAATCAGAAGCGCAGGAGCCTGACGGAACAGAATCATCGAATGCCAATAAAATATCGTGCCGTTACCCGATAGGTGATTATCGTACATTAACGCCCCGATCCCATCGGGTACATTTCAAGCTGAGCAAAACACACAACGAAACTTTGCGTCAGTTTAAAAAATCGGGTGGTTCTATTTTTAGGTTGTTTTTCGCTGCTGTTGCCTATACGCAAATGGTCATTGAAGATGGCAATGGGGCGTTATTGCAGGCACCTATGCTCAATCGCTGGAATAGTGAAGAAAAACGTTCTGCTGCTATGGCCGTAGCACCGGTTTTAATTCCCGTGTTCCGTGAAATCGGTGAGGGAGTAGTAGATTGTTATCATGCTTTAAAACAACGTTTGCAAAAAGCAGTTGCTCATTCACGTTATGCACCGGGTGCTCGCTGGAGTGAGTTTGCATCACCGGATTGGAAAAAAATTACGCCTGCTTTTGGAGTTTCTTATCAAACCGGTATATTCCGGAAAGCTGTTTTGGGTGCAGAAGTATCGATTGAACACATGCAGGCAGTGGAAGCACTTTTCGCGACAGTACATATCCACGATCGCTTTGAAGACGGCGATTTTAAACTTGAAGCAGATTTTCGCAGGATCTGGTCATCGGAACAGTGCCACGAATTTTTACGAATGGTCACTGATTATGCAATGGAAGCAGCCTTCGCTGTATTAAAACAGCAAGCAGCAGAACAACGAGAGACGGTACAAAAACCATCCAATGAAAACAGGCAAGCGTCTTCAACAATGCCGATTGGCGTTCATTTATCCCATGCATTTGAGTGTTACGCTGATAACCTGTTATTCAAACAGGCGGCGCATACTGTGACCTATCGTCAGGGTTTGCACTGGATTAACCGGTTCAGGCTAACGTTGCGTGATAAATTCAATGCGCAGGATATACACGGCCCGGTCTTCATTGTGGGACGGCGCACTCCTGAAATTATCCTCGCCTATCTGGCATGCCTGATTGAAAATATTACCGTGGTGCCTGCTTGCCCGACTGTACCTGTAGCCAGATTATCGGCAATTGCCCGTAATTCCGGGGCTTCTCTGTGCATTTATACGGAGGCTGACAGCAGCATTGCGGAAGGGCTGAATTTGCCTTTATTGCCCGTCTCTCTGGGGACAAACGCTTTGGGCAAAACAGAGTCTGAAATTGTATCAATCCCGGAAAATGTAACAGAACCCACCCACGATAACCCAGCGTATATTCTGTATACCTCTGGCTCGACGGGAGAGCCTAAAGGAGTGGTGATTTCTCCTATTGCGCTGGCAAACTATGCCCTTGCGGCGAAAGAGGCCTATGCGGCACAAACACCTTTTAGCGCACCTTTATTTACGTCTTTTGGTTTCGATTTAACCCAAACAACGCTTTTGGTGCCGGTTTTATCTGGTGGCTTTATTCAGGCCCATGAACAAGATATCCGTGATAATCCTGAACTGCTGCAAATCCTGCTCGCTGATGAGTCATTAACCGGCGTTAAATGTACGCCTTCATATCTCTCATTGTTGATTGAAAACAGTCCTGCGCGGAGTAACCCGCTAACGTTTATTGTCGGTGGAGAAAACTTATCCACCTCATTGGTAAAGAGAGCTTTAAGCCATTTTCCGGCTGGCAGTAAAGTGATTAATGAATATGGGCCAACAGAAGCAACCGTGGGATGCTGCGTCTGTTCAATCAGCAGTGAAGAAAGAGAAGAAAGCCAACTTGACGGAAACGATAAAATCAATGCGGCGGTAATGGCGATTGGTCAGGCATTGGGCAAAGCAGAAATAGCGGTCAAAGATTCGTGGGGGCAAACATTGCCGCGTGGATTTAAAGGTGAGATCTGGATTGGTGGCCCTGTACTGGCTGATGAATACCTCCACAATGCTGCCCAGACAAGCGAAAAATTTGTACACAGTGCAGATGGCGTTAGCCGTTGGTATCGCACGGGTGATTCGGGGTTGCAAGATGAACGGGGTACATTCCATTGTCTTGGGCGTATTGATGATGAATTTAAGGTACGTGGTTATCGAATTCATCCTGCGGAAATAGAGAAAGCGGTAGAGGATGTACTGGGCAGTTTTGAAGGAAATAACCATGACAACTGGCAGTTGAAAGCGCTGAAATTAACCGTTGATGAAATGGATGGCGTTGAAAAATATGAAACCATTGTTTTATGCAGTAACCAACCTATTACCCATGATAATCCTGAATTTCAACATCGCCTGAAAGCAAAAATCCCTGATGCTTGGATGCCAACGTTGTATTGCGTTGCACAGCCTTGGCCGATTAATGCCAATGGTAAAGTTGATACAGTCGCCTTAATTGCTGCGGCTAAAACAAAATTGATGGAAAACAGCTCTTCTTTGTTTAGCTCGGCTCATGAGCAAGGCCGGAAAGCAGCGGGCAGCTATCAGCTTCCTGTCTGGTTGAATGAAACGTTTTTAAAACCTATCTGGCCCCAATCTGTTGATTTCACCACTTCATTTTTGGAACAGGGGGGTGATTCAATCAAAGCCATCCGGCTCGTTGCCTTGCTAGCCAGAGAAGGTATCCGAATTAGTGCAAGTGAATTGTTAACACTGAACTCTTTGGGTTCTGTACTTGAAAAGGCCTGTATTGAGCAGTCGGAAAAAAACACTCCTGATTCGGCAGTGCCACAAGCAGTAGAAGCCAGTTGGGTGAAACACTTGCCCAGTGTCAGTTGGTTCCGGCAACAAAATTTTAAATATAGCAATCGATTACAGCAGGGAATGGTACTCGAATTGAAGCCAGCCCTCACCGCTGAGGAAATAAATGCAGCTATTTCTGCGGTTAAAGCAAAGCATAAAATTTTCTCCCTGAGAGCAAATCAGGCGCTGACTGAGTTCTATTTCGAACCATTACACGCTGGCAGTGATACGCTGGCAGACGGTGAAATGCAGGGATCCGGCGAATCGCTCGAAGACGCTCTGAATAGATTACAAAGTTTGGTGAGTCTGGAAACGCAACCCAGTGTACACGCAGTCGTATTTGATGCCGTTTCACAAAAAAATTATCTGATTTGGATCTGCCATCACCTTATTTGTGATGTTCACTCATGGATATTCTTACTGGATGAACTGGATCAAGCCATCCATCAAATGGCATCCCGACATGACACGGCAAAGGAAACCGCCGAAGAACAAGGTGCTTTCCTGTGGGGTAAATGGTTAAGCGAATATGCCTTTGGTGCAGACAGCGCGCCATGCGGTGATACCATGCATTACCCTGCGGCTGTTCCCGTGACATTGGCATTGTCAATTTCTAGTCGTGATTTTAAGTCGATTGAACAACGCCTTAAGGCTGAGCGTTCGCAACTGATTGTGGCGGGTTTGATGGCAGTTATGCAGGATAACGCAACATTGCCTTCACAACCTGTCATCTTGTTAGAAAATCACGGTCGCCTGTTCTCTGAAGCCGGGACACCGGCTGTCTGGAATGCTGAAATGGCCAACGCGGTGGGATGGTTTACCGGTTTTAATCAGTTATCGCTTGATGTGCCTGTAGTGCCATCAGCGCCGTATTCCCAAGCGGCTTTTTTACGGATCTTAAAATCGGGCCTGTATGAAGATAAGCAGAACTGGGAAGCGCAACTCGGCCTGAACAACACCGGAATACGACCATTGATTTGCGTTAACGATATTGGTTTCGGGTTGGATGGAAGCAGAACGTGGGGCCATTTCAGTTTGGATCAAACTCTGTCGGGTGGTTTCCGACATCCGAATGAAAAAAGTACGGCGGACTTTGACATTCTGATCCGAGATTGCCTTGAAACTGGCAATATATTGGTTGAATTGCAGTTAGGTACGCCTGACGCTGACAGCGATAGCGCTCACCATTACTTAGCACAAGTGAACGAAAAACTACTGGCTTGGTGTGATGACCAAAATGGTGCATTACGAGATCCACAGGTTGAACATCATTTGGAACAACCATTGCTCCCAGCCGACTTTCCGCTTTGCCGGCTTGCTCAATCGGAATTTGATCCCCTTGTTGAAGGGGTTTTGAAAACGGCAGTTGATGCAACGAATGCGGCCTTCGACAATAATTATCTGGAAGAATTGCTTGAAGCAACACCTCAGGCGAATGGGTTGCTGTTTCACGCTTTAAAAGATGGGAATAGCGCTTATCACATTGGCGTGGCATTCAGCGTAAAAGTGAATGTCGATAAAGCAACGTTACTTGAGGTCTGGCAGCAAATACAGCAATCACAACCTGCAATAAGGTCGATTTTTGCTTGGGAAGGCGTTCGTATTCCCCATCAGATTATTTATGCCTTGCCGCGCATTCCGTTCGAGTATGTCCTTATTGATTCAACGGCCGGGCACCTGTCATGCAGGCAGCGCTGCCTCGATTGGCTGGCAGACTCCAAGGCCACACCATTTGAATTGAATAAAGAAGTCTTTCGTATTGCCGGATTCCATGATGTCAATGCGGGAACATTAAGCCTGGCTTTCTCTTTCCACCATATTCTGATGGATGGCTGGAGCAGTTCTCTGTTGATTTCTCTTTGGTTGCAAGGATTGCGCCAGCAAAAGATTGTGCCTTTGGACGCACGGAATTATTCACAGCAGCTTTGGCAAGGATTAAGTCCGGAAGCGTTGCTACACAGCCGCGAATACTGGCGGGGCGTTTTTCAGCACCTGCCTCACGGAGAAGCCTCTGCAACGACAAAATTACTGGCAGAACCCTTGTTCCGAGCTGATAAACAGGAGCCAGTTGAAAGAAAAGTAAATGAAAGGCTCTGTGTAAACAATTTGTGGAGCGAGGAGCGTAGAAGCGCGATCGAGTCACTTTGCCATCGTGCGGGGGTGACTCCGGCCAGTTTCATTTACCTGTGTTGGGCTTTGACTCTGTCTAAATTTACATTCCAAAAAACAATTGCGTTGGGATGTACGTTTTCTGGCAGGGAAAGGGCTTTGGCTCAAGGAGTAGATCGCCAGCCTTTAGGCTTATTCATTAACACGGTTCCCCTGATCCTGACGTTTGAAGGTTTATGGAATACTGAAACCGCTTTGCGTGCCGTTTTTCAGGCTTTACAACAAGCGCAACACCATGAAAAAACACCGCCATTGTTAATCCGTGAGGAAGCAGGGATAAACGATGAATTGTATGACTCCATTGTGGTTTTTGATAACTATCCGATTGATGAGACATTGAAAGATGCCAGTTGTGGCGCCTTCATGACGGATTTATACAGCGAAGAAACGACACATTTTGGTTTGACATTAACTGTGTCCGGCACGGAACAGTGGCTGGTGGAATTAAGTACCGGAGAGATGTTTGAGGGCACGCTGGATTCAGTCAAAACAGCATTCAATGCCTTTGAGTCTTTAGTAGAAGACTTAAT
Source organism: Xenorhabdus santafensis (assembly GCF_033949405.1). NCBI lineage: Bacteria > Pseudomonadati > Pseudomonadota > Gammaproteobacteria > Enterobacterales > Morganellaceae > Xenorhabdus > Xenorhabdus santafensis. Next base: position 80,415 of record NZ_VCDN01000064.1, read on the forward strand.
TAGCAACACGGCAGGCACATTGATTGAAGATCTCTTTTTAAAGCTGAATGCAACAAAGCCGGAAGAAACTTCGTTAAGTATGGGCGTGATCAATGAGCACATTCCGGATATTAATTCGCTGTTGGGGGGAATTTATCAACGCCTTGACGGCGATCCTCTGAAAGTCAGTTTGATCGACGGCCAGCATGCAGTCAGCCATGGTGAACTACTGAAAGGAATTAGTGCAGTACAGGAGCGGTTGCGCTTATCAGGCTTTATTTCCGGTGATCGTGTAGCTGTTCATCTTGAAAAGGGGTTGTTATCGACTCAAGCGATACTGGCAATCTTGTTCAGTGGTGGCAGTTATTGCTATATCAATCCGAAAGATCCCGTGCAGCGCAAGAAAAAATTGCTGGAGTTGGTGAATTGCAACATTGTTTTGTGTGGCACTGGACTTAATCAGGAACTGGGCGCAGAAACAAATTATTTATTGCTGGATATTGAGGAAAATATTGTACAACCTACGGAAAATAAACCTTTTATATGGCTTAACCGACATCCAGAAGATGAATTCTATTTCATTTTCACATCAGGAACGACGGGGACTCCAAAGGGAATTTCAATTCGCAATGAGTCTGTAGCCAACTTATTGGATTGGTTTATTCAAGAAACTGCGCTGACCGCAGATGATAGAGTGCTCGGACTGACTGATTTGAATTTCGATCCCAGCATAGAGGATTTGTTTGCAAGTTTTATGGTGGGTGCGACGTTAATTTATCCATCTCCCGACGTATTGCTGGAACGGCAAGCCTTCATTAATGTGGTGCAATCTGAATCCATCAGCTTAATCAACTTTATTCCCGGGGCTATCTCGCAGCTTATTCAAGACGCACCTTTCTTCCCGTCCATGAGATTGTGGATATTCGGTGGTGAAGAATTACCTCATCGCCTTAGGGATGATTTGCTGCGACAAGGATATGCAGTCAGCAACCATTATGGCCCAAGTGAGACAACGGTGGATTGCCTGAGTGCCAAGCAATCTCTGGCGACGGAAATTGCCATTGGCTGGCCGATTCAAAATGTGATCGCTTACTGTGCGGATATTTTTGGCAACCCATTGCCTGCTTATGTTCGGGGTGAGCTTTGGGTAGGAGGCAGGGCGGTTGCCCGCGGTTATGCGACTAATCCTGTTGAAACGGCCAAATATTTCGTCAGGCCGAAACACTTGGCGAAGTACAGCCGACATCCTTTTTACCGTACTGGCGATATGGTGACTTTTTGCGGTGAAGCAGGTTTTCGCTATCTGGGGCGCATTGATGATCAAATAAAAGTAAACGGTGTCCGCATAGAACCCCGTGAATTAGAGCGGGTGGTTGAGTCTCTGGACACGGTGAAATCAAGCTGTTTATTGCCTGCAACGACACCGAAAGGAAAACGGCAATGGCATCTTTTTGTCGATAGCACGGAACCGCCTGCATTATTGGAATCCCGGGTGAGAGCACATATCCGGCGCTATTTACCGGATACCTGGCTGCCTTCATTGATTGTGGTTGTCGATGGATTTAAACGCACCATTACCGGCAAGATTGATCGTCAGAGTTTACAGGAGCATGCGGTGCAAAAATTGCAAGCAAAACCTGTTGACGATCACCAGTTGCTGGCCGAACCGACGGCAGTCAAAGTGCGGGCGATTTGGCAGGAAATTCTTGAAAATGAGGGCGTGGGAACGGAAACGAATTTCTTCGAAGCCGGCGGCAACTCGATAAAGATAATTACATTGCAGTCCCTGTTACAGCAGGCATTCAATCGTGAAATTCGCGTCACTACCTTATTTGAGCATCCGACAATTGCCTCCTTCACGAATTGGATTAAACAGGATCAATCATCATACGGGCAGTTGAATGAAGCGGAATTGGCATCCACATCGGACAAAGTAGCTGCCCAAGAACAGCTACAGCGCTCATTGCAGACAGGAAAAAGCAGGTTGGCAGACAGGAGACGCAAATCCACAAAAAATTAAGGGCGCTGACTTAACCAATGAAGCCGGACTTTTCCAGATTGTTTGGATGGGTTTGGCTTTGATGAAAAACAATTAATAAAGAAAATCTGAAATATAGACGTCATAAATTAATATTTTTTCTGCAAACAGATAATGCGCATAATAAATATTAATTATCATATAGGAAATAATGATATGTGCTTATGAATTTAAAATTACCTCTAGTATATTTTTACTTGGTAAAATGCGCTTACCTCTTTTTTATTATGTTAACGCTGAGAAGTTAACAGGGTTCGTATTTTATTAAAAATCAATTTTTACATTCGTAATCTATACGTGAGAAATTAAAAAACATAGTCTGTTTTAATTAACATAAGCTGTTTGAATCATCCAAGTTTTTGTAGAAAAAATTGAGATTTTTTGAATGGTTTTAAGGCCGTTACTTAAGGGCGGTAGCGTACTTAAATAACACTCATGAAGCTGAGTGCCATTTGTTTTTTCTACGACCTAATATTCAGTCATTAAAAATGGAGGCTGTCGTTGAAAATATCAATTATTGGTGCGGGTGTTATGGGGTTGGATACAGCAATAACCTGCGCGACATATGGTCATAATATATTGCTGATAGACATATCTGAAAATGTTTTGGCTGAACTTGATTCAAGAATGTCACGTGAATTTCGTTCATACCGGATGCTTAACCCTGAATTCAATGCATTGAATTTGGCAGAATTGAAAAATAGAATTCAATTTGATTCGTCTTATAAAGGGGTTGAAGGCAGTGACTGGATTATTGAAAATGTGACTGAAGACTGGGACATTAAACAGAAAGTTTATGAAGCGATAACACCGTACATTAAACCTGAAACTTATGTTGCTGCAAATACAAGTTGTATATCTATCACAAAAATTGCCTCTGTATTACCGTTCCCCCAAAATGTATTGGGATTACATTTTATGAACCCAGTACCGATTAAAAAATGCGTTGAAGTCATCCAAGGTTTTCATACAGCCAAACAGACATTAATTGATGCAAAAAAATTTTTGCAGGGCATAGGAAAAAACCCGGTTGTGGTGGAAGACTTCCCTGGATTTGTTTCAAATCGGCTTTCACATTTATTTATGAACGAAGCGGCATTTCTGGTACAGGATCATGTGGCGAGCCCGCAGGATATCGATCGTATCTTCAAAGAAGGCTACGGCCATGCGATGGGGCCACTGGAAACTGCCGATTTGATTGGTTTGGATACCGTTGTTAATTCCTTGAATGTTCTTTATGAAAGCTACCAAGACCCGAAATACCGTTGTTGCCCTCTGTTAAAGAAAATGGTGGAAGCGGGAAATCTGGGCAGAAAAAGTGGTAAAGGATTTTTCAATTATACAAATTAGGAATATTGATGATGGGTGATTTAACCAATAATCAGTTAAAGAGCGAAATACCGGTAAAATGTATCATTTGGGATCTGGACAATACATTATGGGATGGCGTGCTTTCTGAAAATGATGATATTAAATTAAAGCCGGGAATAGAAAACATTATTGTTCAATTGGATAAAATGGGCATTTTGCAATCCATTGCCAGCCGGAATGATGCTTCCGATGCCTTGGAAATGCTGGAAAAATTGAATTTAAAGCACTATTTTATCTATCCCCAGATTCATTGGGGAGCCAAATCCTCCTCCATTGAAAATATTCAGAAAAATTTAAATATAGCCGCAGATACTTTTATTTTTGTCGATGACCAACCTTTAGAACGAGATGAAGTTAAGGCTAAATTTCCGGAAGTGACATGTATTGATGCGTTGGAATATCAATCAATACTGCATTTGCCTCGCATTGCGAATATGGAAATATCGGATGATGCAAAATTAAGGCGACAGAGATATCAGGAAGATATCATGCGGAAAGAAGAAGAAGAGGAATTTATCGGCACCTCTGAGGAATTTCTTAGTCAACTTAATATGAGGTTTTATATTTCCAAAGCCAAACCAGAAGATCTCCTGCGTGCGGAAGAATTGACACAAAGAACGAATCAACTTAATTCAACCGGCATTACTTATAGCAGAGAACGATTAGAAGAACTAATTAACTCCGATGAATACGGTGTATTTGTTTTTGAGTTAGTAGATAAATATGGTTCTTATGGAAAAATAGGATTGGCATTAATTCAATACAAAGGGCAGGTTGATTATATTAAATTATTGTTAATGTCCTGTAGAACACTTTCCCGTGGCGTTGGAAGTATTGCATTGAATTATATTATGCAGCAGGCGAAAGCAAAATCACATAAATTGTATGCTGAATTTAAACGTACCCCCCGTAACCGGCAGATGTTTGTCACTTATCAATTCGCCGGTTTTAAAGAAATAGAAAAACTTGCAGATGAAACAATAATTTTTGAGCATGAATTAGAGAGTGTCCCTGATTTTCCTTACTATGTTGATGTAATAATAAATAACTAGGTTGACGTAATAATAAATAATTAGGATATGCTAATGAAAGATCTGGAAACTATCGCCAAAGAAATACGTGAGTTTATTGAAAACAATATCTCTGTATTTGATGATGATGTTGAATTGCTGGATGATACCAATATATTTACCAGTGGCTTAGTAAATTCGCTTTTTGCTATGCGTTTACTTTGTTTTATTGAAGAGAAGTGCGCTGTCACTATCCCTGATGAGTATATAGAGCGCGATAACTTTGTTTCAATAAATGCAATGCTGGATCTTATTAATAAAATCAGAGGGTAAGATTCACATGGAACGATATGAAACTCATCCTTTGGTGGATGTTGCAAAAAAATTTTCAGATAACATATTAAGGCCATCCGCAGGTTTGATTGATAATCAAGGTAAAGTGCCTGATGAAATTATTGCTGAGATGGCAACACTGGGTTTATTGGGGGCCATTTTACCGAAAGAATATGGCGGACAGGGCATAGATCCCCTTTCTTATGGTTATTTGACTGAAGAAATAGGCAAAGGGTGTAATTCGACACGTGCATTATTGACGGTACATACCAGCTTAGTCGGCGAAACACTTGTAAAACTGGGCAGCCAGGAACAAAAAGAAAAATACCTGCCGGCAATGGCAAGGGGGGAAAAAATAGCGTGTTTCGCTTTATCTGAACCTGAAGCCGGCTCTGATGCCAATGCCATCAAAACACGGTATGAAGTGACACAAAATGGTTTCAGAATTAATGGCAATAAAAAATGGATTACTTATTCAGGCATTGCTGACCTATTCCTTGTTTTTGCCAAATGCGAAGAAAAAGTGAGCGCGTTTATCGTCGAATTCGGGGTTGAAGGGTTAACGAGAAAGCCGATGTCCGGTTTAATGGCAAGCCGTGGGGCGTATTTATCTGAACTGGATTTTGATAATGTCGATATACCCAGAGAGAGTTTAATCGGGCGCGAAGGGGAAGGATTCAGCTTTGTCGCAAATACCGCACTTTATTTTGGTCGTTACAGCATCGCCTGGGCGGGTGTTGCTATTGCCCATGCAGCAATGGAAGAAATGGTGACCTATGCCCGGAAAAGAAAACAGTTTGGTCAGAAAATTGCCCAGCATCAATTGATTCAAGGGATTATTGCGGATTCTGCGACGGCATTTTATGCCGCCAAAGCGGCCTGTGAAAAGATCGGCCACATGAGAAATCAAGGCGATCACAATGCCATAATGGAAACAAATATCGCCAAATATAACAGTTCTGCTGTCGCGATGCAGGTTGCCAATAATGCTGTCCAAGTTCTGGGTGGGAATGGGTTAATCAATAAATATCCGGTAGAAAGATTATATCGTGAAGCCAAAGTTCTGGAGATTATCGAAGGAACGAATCAAATCCAGCAAATGTTAATATCACAACATGCTTTACGAGGTTTTTATAGGAAAGGCTCGGTGATTGAATAATACCGTTCGAATGCACACCTATCAGAGATTCCCAAAAATTAAATGATTAGAGATATAAGTCAATTTGGAAAAATCTGAATACTGAAATTCATGATGAATTTTATGTTTTTGAGTCAATAAATAATTCTCTATCTCATGAGGATTATTAATTATTTAAATTGAAAATGATCTTTTCATGATCAAATAATCATATTAAAGGTTAATTATGGTCAATAATGTCACTGGTCTTGAAGTTGCTATAGTTGGAATGGCTGGTCAATTCCCTGGCGCAGACAATGTGCATGATTTTTGGGAAATGCTCTGTGATGGGAAAGACGGTATTAGCAGATTTACTCAGGAAACATTAGCAAATAATGGAATATCGCCTGAAGAGTATTTAAACGAAAATTATGTTCCTGCCAAAGGTATCATCAATAAACCCTACCATTTTGCCGCGGATTATTTTGCAATAAACCATCCTGATGCAGCAAAAATGGATCCTCAAACCCGTTTGATGATTGAAACTTGTTGGCAGGCACTTAATCATGCCGGTATTGATGCCAAAGATTATCCGGGAGAAATTGGTGTTTACGCAGGAGCCGGGAATCAATGGTCGTGGTTTAACACATTAAATACGGAATTTAGCTCTTCGGCAGAGCAGTTCCATGTTGCAACATTAAATGACTCTGCATTTTGTTCACGCATTTCTTACTTACTGAATTTACGCGGCCCGTCCGTTACGGTACAAACCGCCTGTTCAACCTCATTGGTGGCTGTACATACCGCTTGTCAGGCCCTGCAAGCCGGAGAATGTGATATTGCTTTGGCTGGCGGCGTCAGCGTAACGCACCCGCACCAAGCCGGATACATGTATCAGGAAGGCATGATCAATAGCATTGACGGCAAGACCCGGGCGTTTGATGAACATGCGGGAGGGACGGTATTCAGTAATGGGGTTGGTGTTGTTACCCTGAAAAGATTGGCAGATGCGATTGAAGATAACGATAGAATTTATGCCGTTATTAAAGGCAGTGCCATTAATAATGACGGCAATGACAAAATAAGTTTTACCGCGCCCAGTGCCTTGGGGCAAGAAAAGGTTATTCGGGCAGCATTGGATGTCTCGGAAGTTGATCCTGCCAGTATCAGTTATATCGAAACGCACGGAACAGGAACGGTATTGGGTGATCCGATTGAAATTGCAGCGCTGGATGCTATTTTTCATGGGCAGCAATCTTGCGCGATTGGTTCGGTTAAATCCAATGTCGGGCACTGTGATACCGCCGCAGGGGTAATATCACTGATAAAACTGTCATTATGTGTTTATTTCAAGACATTAGTGCCATCCATTAACTTTGAAAAAGCCAATAAAAAATTAGAACTGGAAAAAACGCCTTTTCATGTTAATACGCAAACAAAACCGTGGGTCACCAAAAACAATGCGCCAATCAATGCAGGCGTCAGTGCCTTTGGTGTTGGCGGGACGAATGCCCACCTCGTTTTGCAAGAATTTTTGGGGAGAACGGAATCAGTTTCGGCAGAACATTTACATTACCAAGAATTACCCCATCGAATTGAATTTAAGCCAGCAATAAAACAGGAAACTTCTGCTGTCTTTAATGCAGGGCAGGATAATGAAGAGCAAGAAGAGCCGATCGATTTTGAAGAAAAGATCGACATCAATTCTATATTGAAAGAAATATTGCATGTTTTAACCGCGTATTTCCCAAATAAAAGTATTTCCAAAGATGATAATTTTTTTGATGCAGGTGCCAGCTCATTAGATATTGTTCAGCTACACGAAAAAATAAATTCGCATTATGAAATTAAATTATCAATTAATGATTGGTATCGTTATACAACCTGCCAGAAAATCTCTGAGAAAATATACGATGCGATCAATGAAACACCACCAAAAACGACACGCAAATCCAAAAAAGTGGTAAATGGGAAAACACCAGAGCGCATAAAAATAGCCCATCATGATTACCCTGAAAATGCAATTGCCGTTGTTGGCATCAGTGGCCGTTTCCCCGGAAGTCATAATGTGCGGGAATATTGGAAAAATATATTGTCCGGCAAAGAAGGCATCTCTTTCTTTACCGATGATGAATTGATGGATGCGGGGATTCCAGACTATATTTTCAAAAATAAGCATTACGTCAGGGCAAAAGGAATTGTTGAAAACGCACTGGATTTTGATAAAACCGCCTTTGGTTACACCATGCGTGAAGCACAATATATGGATCCGCAATTCCGTTTACTGCATGAAATAACATGGGAAGTATTGGATGACGCAGGCTATGGCAATCCCAGATATCGCCCGGTAACAGGTCTGTTTGCTTCTTCCGGCTCTAATTACGAATGGTTGGATCGGGTCAAAGAGGAAGTCAAAGATACAACAGAACAGTTCAGCATCGGGCTGTTAAATGACCGTGAATTCCTTACAACCCGCATCGCTTATAAATTCAATCTTACCGGGCCGGCCGTGACCGTCCAGAGTGCCTGTTCCAGCTCCGCACTGGCTATTACGCTTGCGTGCCAAAGCCTGCGGGTTAACCAATGTGATTTAGCGTTGGCGGGGGGCGTTTCCATCACTGTTCCGCTGAAAAGCGGCTATATGTATGTCAATGGCATGGTAAATAGCGCTGACGGTCATTGTAAACCATTTTCAGAGGATGCCAGCGGGACTGTGTTCAGCGACGGCATTGGCATGGTTGCCTTGAAAAGATTGGAGGATGCGATTGAGAATAATGATCACATCTATGGCGTGATTGCCGGTTATGGCGTCAATAATGATGGTTATGAAAAAGCCGGTTTTACCGCACCGAGTGCCAATGGGCAAGCCGCCTGCATTAAACAATCTCTGGCGATGGCCGGCGTTTCTGCCAACGATATCGGCTATTTGGAAGCGCATGGCACAGCGACATTGGTAGGCGACGATATTGAACTGGAAGGTATCAAAAACGCCTTAAGCGTTGCAGGGGATACTCCCAATATCTGCCACATTGGCAGTGTTAAATCGAACCTCGGCCACACCGACAGTGCAGCGGGCGTTGCTGGCTTCATTAAGACATTACTGGCAGTGAAACATAAGCAGATCCCGCCAACTTGTCATACTGAAAAAGACGATCATGTGTTGTTGGAAGGGACACGGTTCCGTTTAATTCATGCGGCAACGGACTGGGGCAATAATAACGCTATCAGGACTGCCGGATTGAGCTCGTTTGGTATTGGGGGAACCAATGTCCATATCACGATCCAATCGATTTCGGATCGCATCAATCGCGAACCAGAGCGGCCAGAACTGATTACTCTCTCAAGCAAAAGTAGAGAAGGATTGATTAAAACGGCAGAAGCATTGGGCCAGTTTATAAATGAGGACACGCAAACAAAATCGCTTTCTGATATTGCTTATACCCTGCAAATTGGGCGGGGAGAGCATGAATATCGCACCTCGTTTGTTGTCGAGAATATCGAAGAATTCAAAAACGCTTTATTGAAAGTGAAAGAGACAAGCAAAATCGCCGAAATTGCCTTTGACCAAACACCGGGCATTGTCTTTATGTTCCCGGGTCAGGGAGCGCAATATATCACTATGGCGAGGGACTTATACAATGAATTGGGGGTTTTCAGAAAGATTCTGGATGAGTGCCATGAATATCTCTTTGAGCGATTCGGCATTAATTTACTGGCATTGCTCTATGATGAAAAGAATCAAGACAGCGTAGAAAAACTCCGCAATACACAATTTACCCAACCCATTATATTTGCTGTCTCTTATGCTCTGGCCAAAACTCTGGAAACGTTAGGAGTAGAAGCCAAGGCAATGATTGGTCATAGCATCGGTGAATATGTGGCTGCTGCAATGGCAGGTGTGATGACATTGGATGAGGCGTTGGAACTTGTCGCTGTCAGGGGCCTTATCATGCAGGAATGCAAACCGGGAGCGATGTTGAGTGTTTCTGCTGGCAGAGAAGAGGTTGCAGCTTACTTAACGGATGAAGTGACCTTGGCAACGGTAAATTCCTCAACAGCCTGCGTTATCGCTGGCCCACAAGCGGAAGTTGAAAAAGTTCAGCTTGCGTTGGCAGATAAAAATTATCGTACCCGCTTATTGGAAACCTCCCATGCGTTTCATACGGCAATGATGAAACCGGCGGTCGAAAAATTTAAAGAGGCGCTGAGGAAGATCAAATGGAAAAAGCCCAATAAAGCCTATATATCCAACGTCACAGGTCAATGGATCACGGCAAAACAAGCAAATTCCATTGATTATTGGGTTGCCCATTTGTGTGAAACAGTCGAATTCCACCAAGGCATCATGACTTGCTTAGATAAGCCAGATCTGAATGCCTTTATCGAAATCGGGCCGGGCAGAACGCTGTCTACTTTTGTTAAGCAAATTATTGGAACAAATAGCGATATTTCTGTCATTAATGCGATGCGACATCCATTAGAAGAAGAAAATGACCGGGCATATTTATTAAAATTGCTGAGTCAGCTCTGGATGAAGGGTTATACCATTAACTGGCCGGTCATTTATCAGGATGCCAACCCAAGCAGAATCAGCCTGCCCGGTTATCAGTTTATCCCAGAAAAAATGGGCCCCGGAAATTTACAGGCCAATGCAAATCATGCGGAAAAACCAGCTGAAACCCGGATACCAAAAAATAATATTTCAGACTGGCTGTATGGCGAAAGCTGGCAAGATGCGCTTTTACCCGATAAATCGAACCCATCTGTAGTTAAAACGGCTTTGTGCTTTGTTCCAAGTATGGAATGGTGCGAACCGCTTTGTCGTCATTTGAATGTTGATGAAGGGTCAATAAGGTTTGTGTTATCAGGTGATGATTACACTTCTGTGAATAATGTCATTACATTGGCCGCAGGTGAAACCCGCCATTTCGAACAACTCTTCCACGAATTAAAAGAAAATCAGTTGCAACCTGATTCAGTTATATTTGCCTGGCCTTTATCCGGTCAGCGTGATCTGAAAAAGACATGGTTTTCTGCCATTACGCTGCTTCAGGCATGGGCAACGGTAGGAAATATGGGCGATTTCCGTTTATTGCTGGTGAATACTGAGCAGCCTGAATCCGGCATGCTCAAGGGATTGATCAAAGTCATTACCCAAGAAGTCAGCAAATGCCATCCCAGATTAGTTCAAATCAATACAACCGAATCGATTGAAAGCACCTGTGAGATTTTAACTGAAGAATTGCTGGCAACAGACGGGCGCTTTATCGTCAGCCGGGCTGATGGGCGCTGTTCTGGGCAAGTCTATGAACGGCTTAACGTAGAACCACAGGAAAACAATTCGCTCCTGAAACAGCAGGGTATCTACCTGATTACTGGCGGGTTGGGTGACTTAGGCTTGCTGTTTGCAGCATATCTTTTGGAAAAATATCAGGCAACAGTGATTCTGTCTGGTCGCAGGGAATTACCTGACAGACATGAATGGAAACAGTCAGCCCAATCAGATCCGTCTGCCACTGACCCATTGCAACAGCTGAAAAAACTTGTCGATATTGGCAAAGGCAATGTCTTCTATTACTCGGCGAATGTGGCCGATAAAGCCGACATGCAGCGTTTATTGCAGACGATAGATAAGCAACATGGCGCATTGAATGGCATCATTTGTGCGGCGGGCGTGACGGAAGGTGATTCGTTTCAAGGCATTAACCGGATAACGCTGGATGCTTGTTCGCCACAGATAGAGACGAAAGTTGATGCTTATAAAATTCTGGCCGAATTAACAGAACATCAGCCACTGGATTTTTGCCTGCTTTGTTCTTCGATCGCTTCAATGCTGGGAGGATTAAGTTTTTCTGCCTACAGCTCTGTCAGTGCATTCGCGGATGAATTTGCAAGGCAACAAAACCAACAAGGCAAGCCCTGGATTAGCATTAACTGGGATGGATGGGTGTTTGAACGCAATGATTCAGGCGATGCTCTGGGTTCTTCATTGAGCCAGCTTTTAATTGAACCGGATGAAGGCATTCAAATTCTGGAACGTGTTTTACAATCGCCATTGCGAGGGCAAATAATTGTCTCCACTGGTGATTTGCATCAACGTTTTGAACAGTGGGTCGGTTCTCATTTAAAACCCTTTGATATTAACAAAATCAGTAAATCTCACCGGAAAACCATTTCCAAAGATCACATCACAGAAACTATTGTTTCAATTTGGAAAGATTTCTTAAAAATCGCCCGGATTAACAGTGAAGATAACTTTTTTGAATTAGGTGCGAACTCGCTGGACTTGGTTCAGGTTAATAAACGATTAACGGATGCGTTAGACATTGATCTCTCTGTTGTGGATATGTTCAGTTATCCCACTTCCGCGTTATTGGCTGATTACATAGCGAGTCAATATGAAATAGCCAGCACCAATGATAGCCAGCATGAGGCTGATGATAATTATGATGAAAGTGACTATGTAACAGAACACGCTGTTAAATCGGATAGCACTTTTGATAAACATATTGCGATTATCGGCATGGCTGGCAAATTCCCGGGAGCCGAAGATATTTATACGTTTTGGGATAATTTATGTGACGGCAAAGAATCAATCAGCATATTGAGCAAGGAAGAATTAATTGAATCAGGCATTGATTCAGACTTATTGGATGATCCGAATTATGTTCGTGCCAAAGGCATTATGCCGCATTCTGGTGAGTTTGATGCGGAATTCTTTGGTTATACACCCCATGAAGCGCGCCAAATGGACCCACAGGTTCGGGCGATGCACATTTGCAGTTGGCAGGCATTGCAGGATGCGGGGATCTCGCCCAAAAATAATAAATTGAAAATTGGTTTATATACTGCGGCGTCAGGAAATTTACCGTGGCTGGCACAAGCAATGGCAACGGCAGAAGGCAGTGCCGGGCAATATAGTGCTATGGTTGTGGCAGACAAAGATTATATGTCGACCAGCGTGTCATATAAGTTGAATTTATCCGGGCCAAGTATGGTAATTTCAACGGCTTGTTCTTCTTCTCTTGTCGCTGTGAATGAAGCGATTAAATCATTGCGGACGGGGGAGTGTGATGTTGCAATGGCTGGCGGTGTTTCTGTTACTTTGCCAATCAAAACCGGCTATTTATTTGAAGAAGGCATGATTTATTCTAAAGATGGCAAATGCCGGCCGTTCGATATTCAGGCTAACGGAACCGTATTTAGTGATGGCGTTGGCGTGGTTGTTCTGAAACCACTGAAACAAGCGATAGCAGATAAAGATAATATTTATGCGACCATCATCGGTTGCGGCATTAACAATGATGGCGGCATGAAAGTCGGCTATACCGCGCCCAGTACAAAAGGTCAGGTCGACGTTATTCAGTCGGCATTGCGGGATGCAAATGTTTCATCAGAATCGATTAATTTTGTGGAAACACATGGCACAGGCACGAATTTGGGTGATCCCATTGAATTTAATGCGCTGAAACAAGCATTTGCAACGGATAAAAAGAATTATTGCCGAATCGGCAGTGTGAAATCGAATATTGGCCATCTCAATTTTGCTTCTGGGGTTGCCGGGCTGATAAAAGCCGCTTTATCTATCAAAAATAAGGTATTGCCGCCAACCCTGCATTTTGCTCGCCCCAATAAAGAAATGGATATTGCAAATAGCCCGTTTATGGTGAATAACCAATATACGGAATTGCATGGCAATAAATATCCGATTAGGGCGGGTGTCAGCTCCTTTGGTCTTGGAGGTACGAATGTGCATATTGTGCTGGAAGAGTATCGGGCTGACCAACATAAATTATCCGGGCAAAATACAGATAATCGGCTGCCATTGATCTTATCGGCACCGGACGAAAAATCATTGCAGTCATATAAAAAACAGTTAAAGCAATTTATTCAGAGTGATAACCAAAATCTGAATATCAGTGACGTCATTTACAGCCTGATGCAAAGAGAAACAATGACATCACAATTTATTGCAGTCGTGAATAACCGCGATGAGTTGATTAATGCGCTCTCTTCCACAGAAAAAGACAATATCAATCTTTCACGCGGGATTAAGCGGAAAGTGGTGTTTTTGTTCCCCGGCCAAGGTTCTCAATATATCGCCATGGGGCAAGATCTTTATAAAAATAATGTGTTGTTCAGGCAGTGGTGTGATAAGGGGTTTGTGGTTGCAAAAGATTATTGCACAACGGATTTGAGAGCGTTGCTGATTAATGGCTCCCAAGAACAGCCTCTTTATGAAACTGAATTTGTTCAGCCCTTGTTGTTTATTATTGAATATGCGTTGGCACAGGTTCTGAAATCTTATGACATTACGCCTGATGCAATGATAGGCCATAGTTTGGGGGAATATGTAGCAGCAACACTCGCTGGTGTATTCTCATATGCAGAGGCGGTTAAAATTATCTGTATCCGTGGCCGGTACATGCAATCGACAGAAATGGCAGCGATGCTCTCTGTGATGGCGTCTTCAGATAAGGTGCAGGAAATCCTACCGGAAGATCTTGATATTGCCTTGGATAACAGCAGTGAAACTTGTGTTGTTGCGGGATCAGATGAGGCAATGACCAAATTTGAAGAAATCTGCCGCACAGAATCTATAAAAACAAAACGGCTGGAAATTAAAAGAGCGTTCCATACGCGTTATATGGAGCCTATTTTAGAAGCATATGGTCAGGCCCTTCAAGGTATCACACTCAATCAACCCCGCATTGGTTTTATATCAAATGTGACAGGTGAATGGGTTGACAACAAGCGTGTGGCAGAAAGGGATTATTGGGTTGAACATATACGCCAGCCTGTCCGTTTCAAACAATCTATTGCAACGGCCTTAGAAAATGAACATTGTTTGTTTATTGAAGTGGGGCCAGGCAGCGGGCTGTCGGCGCTGGTTCAAAATCATTCAGCTTATAATGCCAACCACGTTTGCCTCTCGTGGCAGAGCCACAAAACCCAAGGGATGAATCACCACAATGAGCTGGTGGAAAAATTAGCCATGCTCTCTTTATATGGTGTCCGCGTTAATTGGCAACAAGAGTTCAATGAGCAGCAACCTGAATTAATTCATTTGCCACCAACGCCAATTCGCGGAAAAGCGTACCCGACCGATATTAAACGATTGCAGGCATTATTTTCTGGTCACTCGTCGAACATTGTCGAACAGACTGAAAAAGAGGAAAAAATAAATACCCACCTGATCCAGCGGGAAAACGTGCAGCAGCATAGTGCGATTGAACAATTGAGCGCAATTTGGAAGCTTATTCTGGGCATCGATAAAATTGAAAACAGTGATGATTTTATTTCTCTGGGAGGCAGTTCTCTTTCAGCAGTACAAGTGATTGCAAAAGCGAAGGAGGTTAACTTGCCGATTAACATCAATATGTTGTTATCAGGTAAAACACTCCTTGAAATCAATCAACTACTGGGTAATGAAAATAACCCTGAATATAAAGCTAAGGGCTGGACATTCAATGAAAAATTTTCGCCCGAATTATATCCAGAATATGCAAGTTGCTTGTATTCAGCCGTCAGAGAAAAATTGAAATATGAACACCGGTTAGATTGTAGTGATGCGGTTATGCTGGTTTCAGACGGCAGTCCATTACTTGGCATCGTATTACAACAGCATGAAAATGAAATTAAGTTATCTAATCAGGAAGTGGATTTTGGCAATCTTCTTGGCTGGCCTGCCTTAGATAAGCGTTATTCCTTCTCTTATGCCAAGAAATTCTTTGATGATTATGAGTCCTATCGCAATTACTGTGAAAAAGAATTATCCCTTGGGCACGTCGTCATTGTAGCAGGCAGTGATTACTACTTACCTTTCTCGCCTTCATACGGTTTATCAGAAGCGGAATACATGGCAAGGCCGTTATTTCAGGATATCGTGTTGGATGATGAGGTTATTCCACATACGTTTGTCTTGGTTGGAAAAACAGAGTTGGGTTATCAAGTCTATGATGGCAGCTTTCAATACTTTGGTGAAATTACTGAGCAGGAATTTGAAAAAACAGTGATTGGCTTCAAGGGATTGGATTTCATGCAATCACATGAAGTTTATAGGAGATCCCGCCCCTATTTGGTGATTACGGTAAATTGTGAAGGTGATTTTCCTGATAGCCAAGAACTGCAAAAAATCATTTTAAACGACCTGATGAATGATTTTAGACAAGAAGGAGAGATAAAAGGTCATGAAAATGAAGTTTCTTGTTACGTAGGATTGGCGGCAATCGAAAAATTGATTGAAACGCCTGCCTTATTAACGAGCAGTCCGGTTACTGATTTGGAGAACATATTTGTACGCTGGCGAGATCAAATTTCTTCATTGCAGAGATTCCTGAACATTGCCAAGCCAGAAAATACTATTCAACTTGACCGTTCATTCTCTTTCATCCAAGAAAAAATAGAAGATTTAATTAGGGCGTGCAAAGATCATGATGAAAACAAAGTTAATGATTTAATTCAGCTTAAATCTGGGTTGAATGATGTGATTAATATTATTTCGGCATAACATGATCTCGCTGATATTTTAGTTTCCATATTTCCTCCGTTAAATAAATTCATTCCAGCCATATAATCAATAACTATATGGCTGTGAATGAGCACGCAATAAATTTCATCATTGAATATCAGGAGTGTTATTGGATGAAAACCAGATTGCTTCTTGCTTTTTTTAGTCTTTTTTTCATGACATTGGCGCCAATGTCATTTGCTGAAAATGAATTAACTGACCATGCTGAACTAAAGGAACAACTTCTTGAGTATATGGAAGTGGGTAAAATTCCGGGGCTGTCATTGGTATTTATTGATAAACAAAATAATACGCATTTGATAACGCTGGGAAAGAAAAACGAAAACCTCGGAGAAAACATCAAACCAGAAACAATATTTGAATTGGGCTCGACAACTAAGGCATTCACCGGGTTGATAGCCGCAAAACTTCTTGAAGACGGAAAAATAAAACCAGATACAACCGTTTCTGCTATCTTACCGGAACTCGTGTTCTATCATGACGATCAACCTGTAGATGTGAGTTTTATTCAACTGTTACATCATTCATCGGGAATTCCGTTTTCCAGTGTTGATTTTATTTATGGTGGTGATAGCAGTGATTCATTGGCGCAGATGATAAAGAATATCGGGCAGATAAATCTTGAGGATAGACCTGATACGCGTTATTCCTATGCAACCATTAATTATGATATTGCCGCCAGAATGATGGAAGTTGTTACACAACAACCTTATTCTAAGCTATTGCAGGATTACGTGTTAACGCCGATGAAAATGAATGACACGTCCATTGACCCTGCGGTCAGCAATAAAGCCACAGGGTATCAAATAAGCTATCTTGCCCCCAGACCCTACGATGCCCCTTTTTTCATATCCAATATTCCCGCCGGATATATTCAGACAAACGCAATAGATATGGAAAAATGGCTGCGTTTTCTTATTGACGATAATGACTCGCAATTAAGCCGATATAAAAAACAGATGCTGGAACCTAATACCAAATTATCGACCAACGAGGGCGAGAATGTGCATTATGCACTGGGGTGGTCGATAAATAATGGCAGTATTTATCATACTGGAATGAACCCGAATTTCTCCAGTTTCGTCGGTTTTAATGCCCAATCTCACGTTGCTGTTGCTGTGATGGCAAATGCGAACAGCAATGCGCCGTTTGCTATTGGTGAGCAAATTCTGAACCAACTATCATCAGGTGATAATGCAATAAAGTTAACATCTGCCGATGATGTTGAGGTGTTTGATACATTTGATAGCCTATTTTTAATCGTGAGTGTTTTACTTTCCCTGTTTTTAATCTGGGTTGCACTGAGAATCTACCAAAATATTGTAAATAAAAGCCGTCGACCCCTTTCTGAAATAAAGAAATTCGCTGTGATTATTTTAGTGTTTTTTTGCTTATCTTTAATGCTCTTATGTTTTTCTTTTCCTTATGTCTTATTAAATATGTCATGGGATTCATTAATTATCTGGATGCCGGCGAGCTTCATATTAATGTTGGCGTTATTCATGTCAACATTAGTGATGAGCCTGATTAATCTGCTGGTTATATTTTCAAAACACATATCCTATGCCAAAAAGTAGCCTTATTCGCTGTAAGAATGCCTTTATCTTCGATGAAAATATTAAATTAGGCTTTGGCCATTTAACTTACCGACATAAATTAGGTTGTTAATATATGACGAATTCATTTGATATAGCCATTGTTGGAATGGCTTGTAATTTTCCTGATGCAACAACACCACAAATGTTTTGGCAAAACCTGATTTCAGGAAAAGAAAGTATAAGAAAATTTACACATGAAGAATTAATTAAAAATGGCTACAAAGAGGAAGAGATCAATGATCCTAACTTTGTACCTGCTAAAGCTATACTCAAAGATTACAAGTCCTTTGACAATAACGTCTTTGGTTATCTCAAAGATGAAGTTGATAAAATGGATCCCCAATGCCGGTTATTACATGAATGCTGCTGGCATGCCTTGGAAGATGCGGCTTATGTCCCCGGTGAAATGCGGGATAGGGTCGGTTTGTTCGCCGGTACTTCGTTCAATTTACCGTGGATTTCAAATCAATTAAAACAGAAGCTGACTCCGGCTGAAATATTCGATGCTGTCAATTGGAGCCTCCCGGAATCTGTGATTACCCGCATAGCTTACCGATTGGGCCTTAATGGGCCTGTCATGTCCGTCCATACGGCATGTTCAACGTCTCTGGTTGCCATCCATACGGCTTGCCAGTCAATATTAAGCGGCGATTGCGATCTCGCTTTGGCGGGAGGCGTTTCCATCTCATTGCCCCAGGAATCTGGTTATACCTACCAGAAGGGCATGATTCGCTCAGCGGATGGTCATTGCCGGCCATTTGATGCAGATTCAGGCGGGACTGTTGGCGGCAATGGGGTTGGGATTTTGCTGCTAAAGCTACTGGATCGCGCTTTAGAGGATAATGATCATATCCATGCGATTATAAAAGGGACGTCAGTTAATAATGACGGTCAACGTAAAGTTGGCTTCACTGCACCAAGTATAGAAGGGCAAATTGAAGTCATCTCCAATGCACAAATGTTGGCTGGTATTGAACCTGAAGATATCAGTTACATCGAATGCCACGGAACCGCAACAGAAATAGGCGATCCCATCGAAGTCACGGCGTTGGCCCGAGTATTCCAACATTCCCGGCATACTTGCTGGCTGGGCGCGGTAAAAAGCAACATCGGCCATTTAGACGAAGCGGCGGGAGTGGCCGGTGCCATTAAAACTGTTATGTCGTTGAAGAATAAACAGTTAGCGCCTACCCTGCACTATAAAAAGCCGAATGATAAATTATATTTAGACGAAACACCGTTTAAAGTGGTGGATTGCCCGATGGAATGGAAAGTTCCTGAAGGCAAAAAAAGAATGGCTGGGGTGAGTTCGTTTGGTATTGGTGGAACGAATGCACATATCGTGCTTGCTGAAGCAGACAGGCAAGAAAATATCCCGAATGATGAATCTCCCAATATATTTTTAATCTCAGCTGAAACGCCTGAAGCTTTGCAAAATAATCAACAGAATTTGCTTAACGTATTAAGAGAATCGAATTCATACCGTTTAAATGATGTTGCCTATGTTTTGCAGGAAGGAAGAAAGCACTTCCGCTATCGTAAAGCATTTGTTGGTACAACATATGAAGAACTCTGTTCGGCACTGGAAAGGGCAACAACCAATCCGGTCAAAGCAAAAGATGCAGAGCAGAATATTGTATTTATGTTCCCGGGCCAGGGTGCACAATATACAAACATGGCATTATCACTTTATGAAAATTATCCATTATTCCGTTCTATCGTGGATTCATGTTTACTCTTGGCATCAGAGTATCTTGGCGAATCTCTCCGGGATAAATGGTTTGAGAATGGCAATAGTGATTACCTTAGCCAGACACAATATGCGCAACCCGCCATTTTTATCATCGAATATGCACTGGCTCATTGCTTGATTGATAATGGAATAAAACCTTCAGTTCTTATTGGTTATAGTTTTGGGGAATTGGTTGCCGCAACAATGGCTGAAGTTTTTACCTTGGAAGATGCGTTAAAATTTGTCGTAAGACGCGGGCAGCTTATGCAAAATTTACCTACTGGCGCAATGCTGAGTATCCCGTTGCCTGCATCAGAAGTATTGTCGCTTTGCCCTGAACACATTGTTATTGCGATAGATAATAAAGATTCTTGCGTCGTTTCATCCGATGAAAAATCCATTGAAGCATTTTCTCAGGTATTAAAGAAAAAACGTATTTTAACGACGCCCATAAAATCTAAACATGCAGCCCATTCCCCAGCAATGGCAGAAATAAACAAAGAATTGTTGCAAATATTGGCTGGCTTTACGTTAAGTACCCCGAAAACGCCAATTATGTCATCAGTGACCGGTAAAATATTGTCTGAGGCAGAAGTCAAATCCATTCAATATTGGGCCGAACAAGCGGAAAGGACAGTGTGCTTTGTTCAGGGAATCGAAAATATTCTTCATAGCAGTAAGCACTGCGTGTTGCTTGAAGTTGGCGTGGGAAGAGATCTTGTTAACCTTGTTCGCCGATATACATTGCCGGAAAATGCACAAGCCATTATTCAATTGCTGCCGGAAGACAATAAAGCTGACACCCAGCCTTATTTGTTCTGGTCTGGCTTAGGTAAAATATGGCAACAAGGCGTTAAAATTCAATGGGAAAAAATACGTCCATCGTCAGATTGTAAGCGTATTTCATTGCCGGGTTATGCGTTTGACAGAAGTATTTACTGGCCTGAAAACGCCAATTTCTTGCACCTGTTTTCTGGCAATAATGAAAGTATCGAAACAGGTCAGGCGCCTATTATTAAAAATGAAAATAAGTCAGATTGGTTTTACCAATCAGTTTGGCAACAAGATATCCTGAAATATTCGAAGCAAAATAAACGTGCCAAGACAGCATTGCTATTCAGATTGGGGCAGTACTCTGAGCAAAACGCTCTCTATGAACAAGAGTTAATCAATCATTACCATAAAATTCTGCGGGTTAACGTTGATTCACAATGCAAAT
The DNA here is from genome assembly GCF_033949405.1 of Xenorhabdus santafensis. Lineage (NCBI taxonomy): Bacteria > Pseudomonadati > Pseudomonadota > Gammaproteobacteria > Enterobacterales > Morganellaceae > Xenorhabdus > Xenorhabdus santafensis. The sequence goes on from NZ_VCDN01000064.1 coordinate 101,343, forward strand.
TTGAGATTGGAATGCCCAGTACTATTCGTGCTCTTCATACAGAAGATTACGAAAACTTATTCAAATTTCTTAATAAGAATGAAGCGCCTATTGAAGAGATTATCATTGATTGTACAGGGGGAAATCTGCCGGTTAATGAACAATTGGCCTCGGTACTCTATTTAATTAAATCACACCGGGCATTTTGTCATACCAATAAACTCACGGATATTATCTTACTGGTGCAAAATGCACGTGAAGTTTGCAATGAACCTGATATTGACCCACGCGCTGCCGCGATATTGGCTGTCAGCACGGTGATTCGGCAAGAATTTCACGAAGTGGGCTGCCGCACGATAGATGTTGGCAATTTTGATGATTGCTCTGCCGAAATGCTAATGCGCGAAATAGAGGCAGGTAGAAACAGCTGCGTAATTTACAGAAATCATCGAAGATGGACGGAAACGTTTTTACCTTATCGCCATTTTATAAAAGACAATCTTTCCGGGCTGCAATCCGAGGGGGTATATTTACTTATTGGCGGGGGCGGATTTATCGGCCACACATTCTCTCAATATCTGGCAGCAGAATATCATGCCCACTTGGTTATTTCTTCACGATCTAAACATGAATATACAAGTGATCAGAAATGGCAATCCGTAGCAGAAGCCGCCGCTGAGTTAGAATTTGTTCAGGCTGATGCAAGCGATCCTGTTGCAATGGAAAAACTGATCAATAACATGATTTCCAAATATGGCCGTATTGATGGTATTTTTTATTTGGCGGGTTTAACCGATGATGCATCATTTAGATCGGTCAGTGAAACAGAGATGGAATATATTGACAGCCATCTGGTGCCCAAACAAAAAGGGATAATGGTATTAGAACAGGTTTTAGAACCTATTGATTATGATTTTTGCTTGGTTATTTCTTCTTTAGCCCCGATTCTCGGCGGAGTAGGGTTTTATGCCTATGCCGCAGCCAGTGCCTATTTAGATACATTTGTATTGCAACACAACCGAAAGAATCTGAAAAATTGGTCATTAATTAACTGGGATGGCTGGGAATTAGCTGAAAAAGATAAAATTAACGAGAAAGTGGGAAGCAGCTTATCACACTTGCTTGTGACGAAAAACGAAGGCATTGCTTTATTAGAAGAGGTACTCAAGTATCAGGAAAGGCAGTCTGTTATTATTTCGACGGCGGACATCAATGCACGTATCGCCCAATGGTCAGCACCTTCCCTCCATGACAATGACGCAGAAACGCCATCTGGCGATTATGCTGTCAGGCCTGATTTAGACGCTGAATATGTTGTGCCAAATAGTGAAATTGAAGAGAAATTAGTCTCAATTTGGCAAGATTTTTTAAGAATTAAACCTATTGGCTTAAAAGATGATTTCTTTGAACTGGGCGGCAATTCACTTAAGGCAATAACATTACTATCACGTATTCACAAAAACTGTAAAATAGATGTGTCATTAACTCATTTCTTCAAAAACCCGACAATTGAAGATATTGTCGGGTTATATGATTCCCAGTCGGAGTCAGAATATAAAATGATAAGCCCGGCAGAGGAACAAGATAACTATCCATTATCTTCCGGTCAAAGAAGGCTTTATCTGCAACAGACATTCAACAAAAACTCCGTTGCTTACAACGAAGTTGCTGTGTTTAATATTATCGGAAAACTCGATAAAGATAAGTTTAGCCAAACACTTCAATTGTTATTTAAGCGGCACGATTCGCTAAGAACGTCATTTGTTTTATCTGATGGCGAACCGAGGCAAAAAATAAACAATGATATTGAATTGAATATCGATTATTTGAAACTTGATTCATCCAAGGCTAATGCTGATGAAATAAATGCTAAAGTTAATGGCTTGATTAAACCCTTTAATTTAAATGAGCCGCCGCTAATTAGAGTTACCTTGCTTGAAGTCGGGGAAGAACACCATATATTTTTCTTGGATTTACATCACATTATTTCAGATGGACTATCTCAAGATATCTTTGTCAGGGATTTTTTAAGTATTTATCAAGGTGAAGAACTCAATCCTTTAGATATTCAATATAAAGATTATACAGTCTGGCAACAAAATATGTTAAATGATAGCCGTATCTTGCAGCAGAAAGCGTTTTGGTTATCAAATTTAAAAGATTTGCCTGAATTTAAACTACCATTAGATTATGCCCGGACAAATGAAGCGGATAACACAGGTGGTTGTATTAGTTTTATCATTGGGAAAGAGTTGAGTGATCAGCTTGATGCCTTGGCAGAGCAAGAGAATATCACAAAATTCATGCTGTTCATTTCATCTTACGCCCTTTTGTTGAAAGATATCTCTGGGCAGGGTGAATTTGCAGTAGGTACGCCAATCTTGGGACGGCCCCAAAGTGAATTGCAAGATATTATTGGCATGTTTGTTAACTTGCTGCCGATTACTTTTAAATGCGAAAGTGAATTATCATTTAACCATTTTGTTAAAAATGTGGCAGAAACAACAATAAGTTCATTTGAAAATGCTAATTTTCAGTTTGAGGATATGGTAAAAGAGCTGAACATCAAACCACGATTAAACAGAACACCGATCTTCGATACGGTATTTTCCTATATGAATATTGGTATGGCTGATTTTATCTTACCTGAAGTTACATTTTCCCGTTATGAAATTAATCAGAAAAATACCCGTTTTGATATCACCTTCTTTGTGAAGGAAAATCCTGAAGGTTACGAATTCAATATTGAATACAAAAAGAATTTATTTAAAGAGGAAACAATGGATTATTTTAAAAACAGATACCTAATGTTGTTGAATAGTATTGTTTCCCATCCGACGGCAACAATTAAGCAGATATTGAGTATAGATAACGAAAGGCATGACAGCGGGAATACAGAGGACGATTTATTCGATTTCAATTTCTAGCTTGTACTTTTTCTCCGTGAAAACGATACTTTTTAATCCACCATAAAAATAAACCCCAGAATGAATATATGTTATTAATCTGGGGTAAATGATGGTTAAAAATTCAAATAAAATGGGTTTTCGACATGTTAGATCAAATTCATTTAAATGAACCTGTCAATGCGAAATTAAGATTATATCTTTTTCATCATGCCGGGGGATCGCATATGCTTTACCGCGCATGGCAACGTGAATTGCCAGACTGGATAGAGTTCATTGCGATAGAGCTTCCGGGCAGGGGGCTAAGTTTTGGGAAAGCATGCCTGGAATCTATGGAAGAAATTATAGATAAATTATTGCCAGCGATTAAAACGAATAAACCCTTCGCGTTTTTTGGCCATAGTATGGGAGCATTAGTTGCTTATGAATTAACGTTGGAACTGCAAGCACGTTGTATTCATCCATTATGGATCGGGTTATCGGCCTTTAAACCCGCTTACATGAAGAGAGCCGAGTTGGTCAAATATTACTTGATAGAAGATAAACCATTTTTGGATTATTTGAAAACATTAGGTGATATCAGCGAATTAGAGGAAGATAAACCCGCATTGCAAATGATGCTGGCAATAATCAGGGCGGATTTTAAAGTCATTGATAATTGTGCCATGAGCGAATCACAAATTGATGAAAAAACAGCAGTGAGCCTGTTTTACAGTAAAGACGATCAAGAAATTAGCTATGAAATAATGAAAGGCTGGTCGAGATATATCCTGGGTTCATGCTCAATATATGAATTCCCGGGAGACCATTTTTATTTGCAAAAATATAAAAATGATGTCATCGAAAAAATTACATTTGAATTGGATGAAATTATATAGGAAATAAAATGAAATATGTCATTATCTGGACGCTGGTATTTCATGATAAATGGAATGCTTTGACGCGAAATGAACGAAAGGCACTACAAAATACATCATTACCTGAAATATTAGAAAAATATCACTCATCGGTTAGTTTAAGAACCATTGATACAGAAGGGTTTACGGCAGAGTTTCAAGATTTTGTGATTATAGAAACGGAAAACTTAAGTGATTATTACTGCATGTTGCAGGATATGCGAAATACCCTTGTTTTCTCTGAAAAATATTTATCTATATCTAAAATTTTTATGGGTATTGAAAATGCTCATGAAATTTATGCCGATAATTAACTTCGGCCAGTTTCATTGATGGAGTGAAAGACATTAAATAATAGGGTATTTATATTATGAATGTAAAAGATGAATTACATCAAGATGTTGAAAAAATCTATTTTTGGAAGAAAATAATTAATGAATATGAGCCATCGGCATTTGAAAAAACGTTGATACCCAATCATGATGGCGTAACTCTACAAAATATATCATTTTCACATGAAACATCAAAAAACCTCTTGTTTATGGCAAATGGTTCAGATAAGCGATTAAGCTTTCTGCTTTTAACATTATTTGGATTTGCTGAATCAGTGATGTTGAGAAGTAAAAACTCTTTAATTTTAACTACAAATTACGTGGATGATGGCGGATTACCAAAGATACTGTGTGTTCCTGCAAAGTATGAGCCTGAGCAAAACTTGGTCGGTTTGATAAAAACGGTATCTAAAAATATGCATGATTTATTGCAGCATAAATTGACTACCTTTCAGGAAGTTTGTGATCAGCCTAAATTTTTTACTTCATGTATTTTATTGAAAAACTGTCAGGCAGTGAACAAAGAAATTTTTTATTTATCTGTTTCTCAATTGCTTTTTGAACATGACAATGGAATCATCAGTGGTGAAATTCACTCTCCATATTCTGTGAATTATTATAGTGAATTGATTAAACTAATCGAATTATTGGTGCAGCAGATCCGTTCCGAAAAAACGCTCAGCACCCTTAAATTATCTGAGGGTTCGGGGCAATATGCGGGTTCATTGCTACCTAAGATTGAACATCATTTTACAATTCATTCTTTATTTGCGGAAAAAGCAAAAATACACCCTTCGCGCATTGCAATAACAGATGAAAATTCGTCACTCAATTACGGTGAGTTAGATAAATTAAGTTCATATTTTGCATCACAATTGTTAATGCAGGGCATTAAACAATATGATGCGGTCGGCATTCATATGAACCGTTCATGTGCAGCCATTGCCGCCATGTTGGCAGTTTTGAAAATAGGTGCTAAATATTGCCCGTTTGATATTAATTGGCCGATGGAACGAAAAAAATATGTTAAAGATACCTCTGCCATTAAATATTTAATTGTTTCCGATCAAACGCTTTGTGAACTTGAGCATTGCCAGAATATTGTTTACACACCACTTGAATTTAATACTGATATTTATGCCCGCGAAGAATTCCATATAACATCAGAAGACTCTGCTTATATTATTTTTACCTCAGGTTCGACAGGGGAACCCAAAGGGGTAGAAGTGCCTCACTCCGCTGTCATCAACCTAGTTTTAGGGCTGCAAGATCGAGTCTACCAGTGCTATCATGATCAAACTCCGCTTAATGTCGCCATGATGTCTGCATTGAGTTTTGATGCCTCAGTACAACAGTTATATCCTGCATTGTTGCTTGGTCATACCCTCCATATCGTGCCGGAATCTGTCAGGAGAGATGGAAAAAGCGTCGTTGAGTTTTGGCATGAAAGAGCCATCAATATTGCAGATTGCACGCCGACACATCTACGGATGATCCACACACAATTTGCTGAAAAAACGATACCTTTTACCGTGAATCATCTGATGATTGGCGGGGAATTGTTAGAAAAACACAACTGGAATAATTTTGCCAAATGCTGGGCGTCAGTTCCTCATGCTTCTAATGCATATGGCCCGACAGAATGCTGTGTTCAGTCCTCTTCCTTTGAATTTGACGAGAACAGTGATATTCAATCTCCCACAATCCCGATAGGTTTTCCTATGCCGGGCGAAGAAATTATATTAATTGACGATAACTTAAGGCAGTTGCCCCAAGGTGCCATTGGTGAAATTGCCATTGCGGGAAAGGGGCTTGCAAAAGGTTATATCAATAAGCCTGCGTTAACGGCCGAAAAATTTATTATCATTGACGGAAAAAGATATTACAGGACAGGTGATCTTGCCCATTACGCTGGCGAAAATGGTTTAATCTATCTTGGTCGCTCTGATAGTCAGGTTAAAATTAATGGTTATCGAATTGAATTAGGAGAGATAGAAGCCATTACGCAAAAATCCGTTTATGAGCAATTAAATGCAGTTGAGCTCCGTTCAGAAGCTGTGTGCGATGTTTTTGTCATGGTTAACTCTCAAGATTCAGACAATAAGATCCTGGTCGCTTATATTTATACCAATATTGCATTTGATCAGGACATTTTGAAAAGTGCATTAGTTAAACACTTGCCCAGTTACATGATCCCCAACTATTTCATTAAGGTCGAAGAATTTCCGCAAAACAATAGCGGTAAAATCGATGTGTCAAAATTACCTGATCCCAGAAGTATGGCAAGAAATGGTGAATTTAAACCTTGCAGCCGTGATATTGAAATTAAGATATTATCTTTATGGGCTGACGTGTTAAAAACACAGAAAGAAAATATCAGTGTATATGATAACTTCTTTGATTTGGGTGGCTCTTCTTATACGTTATTGCAACTTAGCATTAAATTAAATGAATTCTTTGATAAAGAAATTGAGGTTGTTGAACTATTTCAATATACGACGATAGAGCAACAAGCCAATTTCATCGAATCTTATGATAATAAAGAAGAGAATATGTCGTTTGAGAATGAACAACTGGAGCAATTTGACAAGGTGATAAATATGTTTAATTAGCCATTGCTAACAATTTGAAAAACTATTTTTATTAATATACTGATGAGTGTTATTAGCTTCAGTCGTGCATTTATTGTATTGGTGATGACATATTATGAATAAAAAAGAGAATCAGGTTGATTATAAAATATCTCAGAAACTAACCGGTCTGGAAATCGCGATTGTTGGTGTGTCTTGCCAATTCCCCAATAGCCCAACGGTGGAAAGTTTTTGGAAAAACTGTCTTGAAGGTAATGACTGCATTACCCGTTTCTCTGATGAGGCATTAGCTGAAAATGGGGTTCCTGAGAATGAATATAAAAGTCAGAATTATGTCAATGCAAAAGGGGTGATTGAACATCCTTTAAGATTTGATGCTGAATTTTTCCAATACAATAAACGTGAAGCTGAGTTACTTGAACCACAAATCAGGCATTTGCATCAATGTAGTTTTGAAGCATTGGGTTCAGCAGGTATAGCACCTTCAGTTTATAAAGGGAAAATAGGTTGTTATTTGGCAGCCAGTGCACAATTGCAGTGGCAGATGGCGGCTTATGAAGAAAGTAAACAAGATGCCGTCGGTTTATTTTCTGCATTTAATCTTATTGAGAAGGATTTTGCAGCGACGCGTTTGGCTTATAAGCTCGGTTTGACCGGGCCGGCAGTCGCATTGCAAACAGCCTGTTCTTCTTCATTGACTGCCGTGCATATTGCTTCTCGTGCGCTGTTATTGGGTGAATGCCAGATGGCTTTAGTGGCTGCTGCTGCTTTGACAGTACCTAACCAGCAAGGCTATCTCTATCTGGATGGCATGATTGAATCACCGGATGGTATGTGCCGTCCTTTCGATGAACATGCTAATGGTACGGTGGGAGGGGAAGGCATTGGGGCGATTGTTCTGCAACCTCTGAAGCAAGCCCTTGAAGAGAAACGGCCCATTATTGCTCTGATTAAGGGAAGTGCCATCAATAATGATGGTGCACGAAAAGTGGGTTATACCGCCCCGAGTATTGAAGGGCAAACAGATGTTATCCGTAGTGCCATTACTGTCTCCAAAGTTGATCCTAAATCCATTTCATATATTGAAGCCCACGGGACTGCCACTAAACTCGGTGATCCCATTGAAATGGCCGCGTTAAAAAACGTATTCGATGATTGTCCGGCGGGCAGTATCGCAATAGGTTCAGCAAAATCCATTCTCGGGCATCTTGATAGTGCCGCAGGCATGGCCGGCTTAATTAAGACCGCATTAATGCTGAAAAATAAAATGTTGTGCGCCAATAAATATTTCAACACCCCAAATCCTAAACTTAAGCTGGAATCGTCGCCTTTTTACATTAATACGCACAGTCAGGCATGGCACAGCCAATCGATCAGAAGAGCCGGGGTCAGCTCTTTTGGTATCGGCGGGACAAATGCGCATGTGATTCTTGAAGAAATGTTATATCAGACAGGGCAAATTCAAACTGAACCAACGGAATCAATTACCCTCTTACCGCTTTCAGCAAAAAATGAAGCAAGTTTATCGATGATGGAAAATGAATTGCTGAATTTTTTGTCAGAGAAGCAATATAAATTATCTGATATTGCCTATACCTTGCAGCAAGGGCGGGAACACTTTGATTACCGTTCTGTACTGGTTTATTCGGGGAATGAGAAAAACCATGAGTTATCTGATTTTTTACGTGGCAAAGTAAAATATTCTGATAAGAAAATGGTCTTTTTATACCCGGGGCAAGGCTCACAATATCCGGGCATGGCTTATGCTTTATATCAGCAGGAGAGTGTATTCAGAGAAAATTGTCAGGCGTGTTTATCCTTATTGCCAGAAGATGCCAGACAAAAATTGTATGATTTTTTTATAAATGCATCTGAGCAAGAAAATATTTCTAACGAGATAACTCAATTAGCTATTTTTATTGTTGAATATGCGATGACATTTTTATTCCAGAGTAAAGGATTTCAACCCTTTGCTCTGCTTGGGCACAGTTTAGGTGAATATGTTGCGGCTACAATATCAGGTGTATTTTCCCTGAAGGATGCGTTGTATTTGGTGAGCCAGCGGGCAAAACTTATTGAAACAATGTCACCGGGTGTCATGTTGAGTGTGTCATTGAATGTAGAACAAATAAGCCACTACCTTAATGAAAAACTTGAAATAGCGGCAATTAATGGTAAAGCGTCTGTTGTGATTTCTGGCAATGAAAGGAATATTGATAAGCTAGAATCCTTCCTGCAAAATGACAATATTGATTGTCGAAGATTGAAAACGTCTCATGCCTTCCATTCCAGAACGATAGATGAAATCCAAGCAGCATATGCTGAGTCGTTAAATTCAGTGAATTTTGAACACCCGAATATTCCCATTATTTCTAATTTAACGGGTATGTGGCACTCTGTAGAAAGTATCAGATCTTCTGAGTATTGGTTGTCACATCAGCGAAATACCGTTGATTTCTTAAAGGGATTGGAAACATTATCTGAGTTTAATGACCTTGTGTTTATTGAAATGGGGCCGGGTAACACGTTATCCAGTTTTGTACATAAGTATTACCAAAACGAGAATGAAGGTAAGCCGTTAATTATTAACATGATTAAACACCCACATCTGGCCGATGATGACCAAGAGTTCTTCTATCGTCAACTTGGGAAAATATGGTGCGCTACAGAAGGCGCTGAGTGGAAAAATATCAGTCAACCGGCAGGGCGGTTGATTCATATGCCAGTGTATCAGTTTGCCAAAACTGAATATTCTAAATTAAGAGATAAACTAGTTTCTGGTTTAAACATCAATAGTAAGAGTCAACAAGTAGATAAAAATAAACTGTATTCTCCTGGCTGGCAGCGTGAACATTATTATCAGGCAGGGGAGAATCAGATCGGGGAAGAAACGATATGCCAACAAGTTTTTATCCTCTGTATACAAGCAAATAATTCTTATTATCTGGATTTAAGCAAAGAATTGTGGCCTGACAGTAAGGTCATTTTCATTGATAATTTAGAAGAAATTAAATCATTAACTTTATTATCTGACAGCACATTTATTCTTATCCCTGAAAATGAATTGCCCGAAAATGATCCTATTGAATATTATCTACAATGGCTGGCAGCCCTGCGCATTATTTTAAATCTACTGGAGCTACAGGTTGCACAATTTGTCCTGTTTACACCGGAAATTGAAGATGTATTGGGATATGAACAGTCTAACCCTGCAATCACCCTATTAAAAGGATTGGTTCAATCCATTTCCCATGAGTATCAACAACACCAAACTATGCAGATAGATTTTTCAGGAAATGTTCTATCAGACAATCGATTGAATTCGCTGATACGAAAGCTTGTCAGGGGAGCGGAATATGGCTTTGCTCAATATACTCATGCCGCAATAAGATATGGCCAGTTGTGGGTGCCTGAATTTAAGATGTTATCGGCTAATTCGTTGAATCAGGTTAAGAAGGAGCATGAATTACAGATAGGTGATTTAGTCTTTATCAGTGGCGGCCTTGGTGGCATAGGGCTAACACTGGCTGAATCATTGGCAATTCAGTATCGTGCACGTCTTGTGTTGTCATCCCGTTCAATATTCCCTGCGAGATCGGAATGGAATTCGATAAAGCAGGACCCGGCACAAATAGAAACAATCCAAAAAATTGAGGCAATTGAAAAAATAGAACGATTGGGTGGTGAAGTCTATATCCATTCTGTTGATGTTGCCTGCAAAAAAGATCTTCATGCTGTGCTTCAATCTATTGAAAGTGAATTAGGGCCGTTCAGTATGGTTATTCATGCCACCGGTTCTGGTGCTGGCGCACTGATTGCACAACCTAATTTGGCGCTGCATCGGGATATCATGGCGGCAAAAGTCTGTGGCGTGAATAACTTGCTGTCATATTTCAGTGACAAGAATCTGCGTATTATGCTGCTTTGTTCCTCTTTACTGGCTTATTATGGGGCATATGGGCAGTCTGCCTATGTTGCGGCTAATGCATATTTAGAATCGATTGTGGATAACCATAATTATCCATTCAGAATTTGCTCCATTGCTTGGGACAGATGGCTGGAAGTGGGAATGGCAACTAAAAACAGGCTTGATACCAACAAAACAGTTGGCCTGACTAATCGGGAAGGACAAAATATTTTTCTGCAAATACTTTCTCATTACCCTAACCGATTTTCAGTATCAGTATTGCCAATAAAAGAAAGAATGAAAGAGAACGAGTTTTTACGGTTAGAGAATAAAGATCAGATATCCAAAACAGGGGATTCCTATACCGAAGATTTAATAAAAAAAGTGATTATAGAAGTCTGGGAGCATCAATTAGGATTGGCTGGGCTTGATGAAAATATAAGTTTTTTTGATTTAGGTGCAACTTCACTTGATATTGTTCAGACCAATGAGAGGCTAAAAGAAAAATTAAATGTAGATATTCCCATTGCCATGATGTTTACCTATAGTTCGGTTAATAAGCTCTGGACAGCCTTACAAAATATGATGAGTGAATCTTTAGGTAATACAAATGAAAATAAGGAGATTTCAAATCAAAAAAATAGAAGGCAACTAGCCAAGAATCGGGTAAATAAAAAGTTGAGAAATAGCTAAAACCTGAACGATAAGTAAGCGAGAATTTTCTATTCAATGCCATTTTTATTTTATGCTGCATATAAATGGCATTGATAAATCTGATTAAATCTTCTAGACATTAGCAAGATAAATTCTTGAATTATATTATTTAGGATTATTAAATGAAAAAAATATCTGTTTTATTAGTTGGAGGGTATGGTGTTGTTGGGCATCAGGTTGCACTGATTTTGAATCAGTACGCTCCTCATCTAGAATTAATCATTGCCGGAAGAGATGTTAATAAGGCCAAGAAGCTAGCCAAAAGTTTACAAAATGGGAAGGGCATTGCTTTTGATATTGATAATATTGTTTTGCCAGATGGGCTGAATGTTGATGTAATATTATCTACCGTTAATGATCCACAAGATAGCTTGTTTTATTTTGCCAATAAAAACAGAATGGCTTATGTCGATATTACTCGTTGGACGGAAAGGTTACAGATTACGCTGAGTAAGGCTGTGACGATGCAAAATGAAAGCTCAATGATTTTTGCCTCCTCGTGGATGGCAAGTGTTGTTTCCGCACTTGCCAATGATATGAGTAAATCATTTAAGCGCGTAACAAGTATTAATATCAGTATATTGGCTTTTTCTCAGGATAAATCTGGCCCAGATTCATTTGATTATTTAGACAGGCTTGCGATTCCCTTTATTGTAAAGCAAAGTAATAGATATCTGAAGGTGTTGCCTTTTTCTGATGAACGTATTATTTCATTTGGTGATGGTGATAAATATAAAGTCTTCCGTATGGATATGCCTGATCAATTTACTTTACCTCTTATAACTCATGCGAAAACTGTTGCAACTAGGATTGGTTATAATAATCATAAGGCGAATAACATTTTAGCTTTTATTATAAAGAGTGGCATATGGAAATTGATATCTGGTGATTTTTTCAAGAAATTACGTAAGAAAATTTTTTATCATCCCGGCGCTGGTGATCAACATCAAATTCGAGTTGATGTTCATGGCATTGATGAAAAAGGGAATCAAAGGCAGTGTACTCTTCATATTAAAGATCCGAAAGGGCAGGCTCATTTAACAGCAACCGGCGCCTCCGCTTTAATTATGCAATTGGCTGAGCATATTCAAAATGATCAACCAAATGTTTTTATGGTAGGAGAGGCGTTTGTATGTGTTCAAAAACTTAAAGAATTATTGCAGTCAGAAGGCGTTTGCCTTGATGAAGTCAATGAAATTGTAAAGTAGCCCTTTTTGATGGCATTACGGTTTTAGGCATAATTACCTTATAATTTATTTATATTTTTCCAAATTTATTTTTTATTTATGTTAAAAACATCAGGAGAGTAGATAATAATGTCATTGTCTGAAATAAGTTTGAATAGCCATTTTAATATATCACGTAACGTTGTTTCTAGCTTACGAGAATTAAGGAAATTAGATAATTACCACTGGGTGTTTGCAATTTCAAAAGATTATCTTGTCATAATAATAGCGATATATTTAAGTGTTGAAGTAAGTTTTTGGTTTTATCCCCTCTCTTTACTTATGATAGGTTCAACACAACGGGCATTTACTAATATATTACATTATTCTTCTCATCATGTTCTAGCCAAAAATAAATTTATAAATTATATTGGTGGTACTTTTTTAACTGGGCATTTAGTCTTTCATTTGCTTAGTACTTATAAAGACCCTCATGTCAGGTATCATCACGCACACTTGGGTAATCCTGAAAAAGATCCTGATCTTAAGTTTCATATAGATAATGGGTTATATGATTTTAATCAGGATGATAAAACTTTTTTTATACAAAATATATTATTAACCATTTCAGGATATAGAACTTTAAAATTCATGCATTATGTAATAAAAGATGCAATAAAAACAAGGAAAAATAAAATCATAAATGAAATTAAAAATAAAAAGGATAAAAGTAATAAAGAAGCACTGGCATTTGTTATTTATTGGGTAGTTATTCTTTCAGTTATTATTTATTTTGGTGTGTTTGTGTATTTTATTTTGTTTTGGATCGTGCCATTACTCACGGTCACAGTTGCTATTGGATGGATTATTGGTATCGCTGAACATTATCCTCTTCCTGCATCTGAAAAAGAAGCATTATTGCTTACAAGAAACACCAAGGGGGTTTGGTGGGAACGTTTTTTGTTTGGCAGGCATTATGATAATTATCATTTAGTGCATCATTTGTATCCAGGCATCCCTCATTGGAATATCAAAAAAGCGCACATATACCTACTCAATGATCCAAATTATCAAACTTGGGATGATTTATGGGGAGGCGTATTTATCCGTCAATATCTGCATCAAGAAACGATGCTGAGTTATGCTTCGAAGTATCGAAAATTCAGAAAAAATCATCAAAATGGCAGTTTTGCAAAATATCTGCTTTCTGTTTGAATCGGTAATATATAAAACTATCTTTTAATGAGGGCATTCAAGGCCCTTTATTTTTTTCTCACAAAGCCTAGGTGCGTCTATTGTTTTATAACTGATTGCCTTTCACGTTTGGTTGATTAACAATCAGTTATTCTGTAATAAGGTTTTAGGTCTTTTCCTGACGCTAAAAACTAAATCCCTCTCTGGAGGATTTTATACTCATATTCCTGAGCATTAAGTTGCAAGCGTAGTTCTTCTATGAACGCGTCTTGATGTTTGAATTCACTACAAACAAATAAATCTAGTGCTGCATAATGATACTCTGGCCATGTGTGGATCGTAAAATGTGATTCAGCCAATATTAGTGCACCACTGACGCCCCAAGGTTCGAATTGATGGAAGTTATGAGTAACAACGTTTAACTCAAACTTTTGGGCAACCTCAAGCATGATTTTTTCAATATCTGTTACTGATTTCAATATTTCATCATTACAATCTTTCATATCGACAATGATGTGCATGCCAAGTTGGTTGACGTTCGTCGATGAATTGACTTTCTCTTGACCACGATATTGAAATTTATTGCCATGACACTTATCACATGTGGCCTCGATAAGTTGTTCTATCGTTAATATATCTTTTCCGTGTCCAATGGTTATCATGTTATTGCATGATTTACATTGGTAAAATTTCACACGAGGATTTAATTCCCCGGTGTATATTTTATCTGAGTAGTCGCTTTTTCCTGAAATGATTGGATAAGTGATTGGTGTCACAGCAAGAACATATAAGTCACTGACATTACTGATGATACTTCCGCCATGATATTTATTGAATTGTGGATAAATATTCTTGATAAGAAGGTTTTGACTATTGATCAATCGTTGTACTTCTTGGTTTTCCATTGGCTTTTTCTGACCAAATGAAAGTAATATCTCACTGTTATCATTTTTGGCTAAACTGATTGCACGGGATAAAAATAATTTTAACCCACTTAGCGTATATGGGGGATCTGTCCAAATAATGTCAAAATCTTTGTGGTAGACATTAGCGCATTTTAGATCTAAGTATTCTGTATTAATAACAAAATCATTTTGTTTCGCGACCTCTTGAATAAACGACAATAGATCTTGATCTATATCTTTAACAAAGATATTTCTTGAGGAGGCATGCCCGAGTTTTTTAAAGGCCATCATTAAGGCTATAGAGGTTAAATCATCATCGCCTAAGAAAAGAATGTTTTGTTTAAATACGCGTGGGTTATTAAGTAATAACATGACTCTGTTTATTGACGTCTCTACTGTTGCATGAGCTTGGTCTAATAAAACGTTGACTTGTGGTCTGTTGTTATAGATGGGTTCCAGTAAAACGAATAATTCATTTTTAAACTCTTCTTGTTTCTCATTAGAAGAGAGCAGATTATATTTATTGGTATCTATTGATTTATATTCCAGCTCATTTTTAACGTATTTTACGCCTGTGGGGTTCAATTTAAAAACCCCTTTATTTTCTGCAAAGTTATATTTTATTAATTCTTTTTTAAATGCAGATATTATAGGGATAGGTAAATTGCTTTTTAATGAAAGGTCTTTGTTTGACTTACTATCATATAAATATAAGCGTATCAGTAATGTTTCCAGCACTTCAACGGGGTGTGACAAATTCATGTTGTTTTTAATAATGTTTAGTATATTCATCGTAATCTC
This sequence comes from Xenorhabdus santafensis, assembly GCF_033949405.1. Classification (NCBI taxonomy): domain Bacteria; kingdom Pseudomonadati; phylum Pseudomonadota; class Gammaproteobacteria; order Enterobacterales; family Morganellaceae; genus Xenorhabdus; species Xenorhabdus santafensis. The sequence goes on from NZ_VCDN01000064.1 coordinate 116,734, forward strand.
TTTTTACATATTTTTATAATTTATTCATGCAATTATTATTCAGGGCTATATCTTCGTATACCCATTTTATATTCGAATCTGCCTTTACCACACTTTCCAAATTCTACCATTTATTTCTTCCCATAAATGTTATAAAACTGATGGGTGATTGATATAATTTAACATTATATAGTGCCTGATAATTTTCAACTAGTTGTTATTAAGTTTGTAATAATAACCTATGGAAACATAATAGGTGATTTTGGAAGTAATGCATTAAATTGTAACTATGGTTATAGTACCTTTGAGTTATCATATTGGCGCTGTAGAACCTAAATTTTGTGTAAGCCGTTATTGTTTATCTTTTTCTGAATAGAAAATATCTGGAGCGACTTTTTTTAACTTAATATTATTGTGTCTTAGGGATGCAATGTGGATTATAAATTATTGTAGTCTTATTTTTTATTGTTAATAGGGATTTTTTGTTGCTTTACGATAACTGAAAATACGTTATCTTCAAGTTTAATTATAATGATAAGCAACAATTTTTATTCAGGTTGTTTGGTAAAATAGAAGGGTGCAACATTTAACTGGCCTATTTAAGGGGAGGTTTATTTGCTTTCCGATATTATTTTCATTTTCAACTAATAGTTGATGGCTTTTTATTAAGTAACTTTGACATTGCCCGGAAAAACAGGCTTTTCTCAGGCTAAAAATCTGATATCTTTCTATTCCGGTCAGTTGGTTATATAGCGATAATATTATTCGTTTCTTTGAAGAGAAAGATACTTTTTATAGCCGCCGACTTTTTTTAGAAATTGTACTTATTAGACGAACCAATAATTTATTAGGCTAATGAGGATATCAACATGATGAGATTTAAAGATAAAGTAGTCATTATTACTGGTGCAGGAAGTGGTATTGGAGAGGCTACAGCAAAACGCTTTTCACAAGAAGGGGCTATCGTCGTCCTGGCTGGGCGGGATACAGATAAACTCCAGCGTGTACGCAGTGAATTATCATCGGATCAAGTCTTGGTGATTCAGACTGATGTTGCGGACAGAGAATCAGCCAAGAATATGGTTGAAGAAACTGTCAGGCATTTTGGCCGGATAGATATTTTGGTGAATAATTCAGGATTATACGTTGTTGGCGATTTGCTGAGTGTTACTGAGAAAGATGGCAATGATGTATTGGCGACGAATCTGAATGGCGTCATCAATTGTAGCTATTTTGCGTTGCCGCATTTGCTGAAAAGCAAAGGTTCTATTGTCAATAATGCCTCTGTATCAGGTTTGGGAGGTGACTGGGGAGGAGCACATTATTGTGCAGCCAAAGGGGCGGTTGTTAATTTAACCCGCGCTATGGCGCTGGATTATGGCTCACAAGGGGTTCGCGTCAATGCGGTATGCCCAAGTCTGGTGAAAACACCAATGGTTGCGCGTTTTGACGATGAAACCTTAAAGCTATTTGATGACAGGATACCGATGATCAGGGCGGGCCAACCTGCTGAAGTGGCAGCCGGCATTGCATTTTTGGCAAGTGATGATGCCAGTTTCATTAATGGCGTGAATTTACCGATAGATGGTGGTGTAAGCGCTTCCAATGGGCAGCCAAATTTTAATTAAATGCTGTATACCCTATGGATTTCAAGATGCGTCGCGGCGGCAAGGGAATGACAAATTCGTCGGGAACGAATTTGAACCGCCAAAGGTCGAGAGGCAGGAGCCTCTCATAACCTCCGGGGCATAGATAACCGTATGTTTATAAAAAGGTGACCGGAGTGAATGAACGAAGCCAACAAAGAGGCAACTTGAAGGACGACGGGTATAGGTATGAAGTAGACTCCCGTCTGGGTGTCGGCGGGAGGATAGTTTGGGTGAAGTCAGCACAGAGATTGTGTTTTAAAACGACAAAAGCAATGCCTATAACACTAATTCACTAATGATCACTACCAGTCGATCGAAAATCTCCCCGAACAGCCGTTCTGTAAATGGCACCAGCATCGGAATGAGCAGGGAAAGTGTGAAAATGCCCACCGTCAGGGTTAATGGAAAACCAACCACGAACACAGAAAGCTGAGGTGTCATTCGGTTCAGAATGCCCAAGGAAAAGTTCAAGATCAGCAGCAAGGTAATCATGGGCATAGCCAGCATCATGCCGTTGACAAAAATCAGACTGGCGCTCTGGGCCAACATCAGGAAGCCTTTCGGATTCAATTGGGCCACTTGAACAGGGATGGTATAAAACGTATCGGCAAGGATAGAGATCAACCATAAGTGCCCATCAAATGCCAGAAACAGCAGCATCATCAGCATATTCAGAATACGGGACAAAATAGGCATGTTCGGGCCGCCGGTAGGATCGAAGAAGGTGGCAAACGACAGCCCCATCTGCAACCCGAGCACTTCACCGGCATGGCGTACCACCGCAAAGGCGATTTGTATGGTCAACCCCAATGCTACCCCGATCAATATTTGCTGTATCAGCACCCAAATGCCGGCAACAGAGAAAATAGGGATCTGGGGAGATGGAATATTTGGAACCAACAGGGCGGTGATCATTAATGCCAGACCGATCCGGACTTTTATCGGCATCTGTTTCTCACTGAAAATCGGCGCTATGCTGAATAACGCCAATAGACGCACCAAAGGCCAGAAAAAATCACTGACAAGGCGGGAGAGGGTTTCACTGTCAAACGGGATCATGGTTAACCGATAATGGAAGGAATGCTGCTAAACAGTGTGCGCATGTAATCCAGTAGCAGATTCAGCATCCACGGCCCCGCGACAACGATAGTAACGACAACGGCCAGAATTTTCGGGATAAACGATAATGTCATCTCGTTTATCTGAGTTGCCGCTTGCAATAGGCTGATAATCAAGCCACATATTAAGGCTGATAAAAGGAGTGGTGCAGCCAATGCCAATGCCACTTTCATCGCCTCGACACCGAGGGCCATTACCGATTCTGGAGTCATAATTTTTTCAAACCGCTTTGTTGTTTGTTGTCAATAACTTGTTGTCTGTTCTTAATAAAATCTCACGTTAAGCAAAAGTTGCCTGTCTCCAATGGGTTTCAAGTTGTATCGAAGTGGCAGGGAAATGACAAATTCGTCGGAAACGAATTTGCCCAGCCAACAAGGGAGTAATTTGAAAGCCGCAGGATATATCAGACATAAAAACTCTGTGCTAACGAGCCAAGCAATAATTGCCAGCCATCCACCAAAACAAACAACATCAGTTTGAATGGCAGTGATATGGTAGCGGGAGGAACCATCATCATCCCTAATGCCATCAAGACACTGGCAACAACCAGATCAATAATTAAAAATGGAATGAAAAGGGTAAAACCAATCTGGAACGCGGTTTTCAATTCGCTGGTGATGAATGCAGGAACCAGAACACGCATCGGAACGGAATCTGCGGTTTCAAATGCTTCCTGATCTGCCAGCCGGGCGAATAAAGCCAGATCATTTTCCCGTGTCTGGCGCAACATAAATTGGCGTAAAGGTTGCGCTCCCTTATCCAGTGCGGACTCCAGCGTGATCTTGTCTTCACTGTAGGGCAGGTATGCATTTTGGTAAACCTTATCGAAAACAGGCGCCATGATGAAAAAAGTCATGAACAGCGCCAAACCCAGCATAACTTGGTTGGGGGGCGCGGAAGGCGTTCCCAGTGCGTTGCGCAGTAAGCCCAGTACGATGATAATTCGGGTAAAGCTCGTCATCATCAGCAATGCGGCAGGGATAAAACCCAGCGCGGTGATGAAAATTAGGGTTTGTACCGGCAATGACCAACTTTGTCCGCCATTGGATAAAGGTTGGCTGATGATGCCAGGCAATTCGGCAGCGGCGTTCATAGGGAACAGAGGCAATAAGAATGCCATAAGCAATGTTGTCAAACGTAATGCTGTCATAACAAAAACTCTACTTTTCATCATCGTCCTTGTTGTTCTTATTTTTTCTCTGGAGTGTGTTTTTTAACATCTGGCCAAATGATGGCACCTTGAGCACGGTATCCTTTTCCTCGCTCTCCGGTGGTGCAGGCATTTGGTGCAGCATATTGATCTGCTGGGATGTCACACCCAGTACCAGCCAGTTATCTTCGATTTCTACTACAACTACCCGCTCTTTTGGGCCAAGGGAGCAACTTGCCTTAACATTTAGCAACCGATGTTTTTTTGACAATCGGTGGTTTTTGGCAGGCGCAAGCCCCAGACGGCGGACTAGCCATGTAATGAAGAAAATCAGCAATAAAACGCCACCCAATGCGCTGCTGACTTGCATCAATGTCTGGCTGGCAGGGAGAGGGGGATTATTGTCTGCTGGTTTAAGCATATTGGCGGAAGACGTTGAAAGCGTATTTCCTGGGCCAGTATGCGAAGACGCGTTGAAATCATGGTTGGACTTATTAAAAGTATTGCTGTCTGCTGTGTTAACGGGTACGGCATCAGATGCCGTACCACGTTGAAAAGAAGCATAAGGGGAAGGCTGGTTCGCCATCATAGTTAACGACTCAAACGACGCATGCGTTCAGAAGGAGTGATGATATCTGTGATACGGATACCGTATTTATCAGATACAACAACCACTTCACCTTGTGCTATCAAATAGCCGTTGATAAGAATATCCAACGGCTCACCAGCCAAGCCATCAAGGGTAACCACTGAGCCTTGTGACAGTTTCAGTAGCTGTTTGATGGTCATTTTGGTGCGACCTAACTCAACAGAAAGTTTAACGGGAATATCCATGATCAGATCAATATCGGAAATCTGGGATAACGCATCCTGCGGTTCCAGATTTTCAAATATTGATGCGCCGCCGTTAGAGGTTTGCTGTGCGGCCTGTTGTTCCAGCGCTTCTGCCCACATATCTTCAGTCGAGCTGGCAGCTGCGGGTTGTTTAGCATCACTCATTGGGCTTTTCCTCATCCAGAGCAGTTAAAACAGGGTTAATCAAATGTTCAACACGCAGGGCATATTGCCCGTTTAGTGTTCCATATTGGCTGGTGAGCACAGGCACACCGTCAACATGAACAATTAGGCGTTCAGGTTTATCAATCGGCAAAACATCGCCGCGTTTGAGTTCGAGGATCTTGGACAATCGCAGGGGAATATCGGCGAAGTTCGCTACCAGCTCTAATTCTGAGTGTTGAACTTGTTTCACCAGTATGTCTCGCCATTGGTTGTCTTCCTGACGGGCATTTTCCACCGGTGGGTTGGTCAGAAGTTCACGCAGGGGTTCAATCATGGCAAACGGAATACAGATGTTGAATTCGCCGGTCAATGCACCAATTTCCACCTGGAACGGCGTGGTAACCACGATGTCGTTCGGGGACGTCGTGATGTTGGTGAATTTCACCTGCATTTCTGAACGCACGTATTCCACATCTATTTTAAAAATAGAATCCCAGGCGTCACGGTAAGCGTCCAGCGCCAGCTTCAGCATCCGGTTGATGATCCGCTGCTCGGTATAGGTAAATTCCCGGCCTTCCACTTTTGTCGGGAAACGGCCATCACCGCCAAACAAGTTATCAACGGCGATATAGACCAGATTCGGCTCAAAAGCGAACAGGGCAGTGCCTCGCAATGGTTTCAGGTGAACCAAATTGAGGTTGGTTGGTACGGCCAGATTGCGGGCAAATTCGTGATACGGCTGAATCTTGATGGCGCCGACCGTAATATCCGGACTGCGGCGCAGCATGTTAAACAACCCCATCCTGAATTGGCGGGCAAAACGTTCATTGATGATTTCCAGTGACTGCAAACGTTCGCGTACAACACGGCGCTGAGTATTGGGGTCGTAAGGGCGAACCTCATTCTCCCCAGACGCAGTTTGTTCTACGTCATCCGCAGAGGCACTGTCACCATTGAGCAGAGCGTCGATCTCTGCCTGTGAAAGAATATTGTCACTCATTGTGATTATCGCAGAATAAACGTGGTAAACAACACATCGGTGATATCCTGATTCGGCTCACCGGGTATTAGTGTCGGGTGTAATGTCTGTTTGATTTCTGCCACTAAATGCATTTTGCCATCATCTTTTGCGAGATCTGCCGCTTTCTGGCGAGATAACAGCAGCAGCATACGGCTACGAACTTCGGGCAGATAATCATGGAAACGCTGACGGGTTTTTTCGTCAGACAGACGCAAAGTGACGCCAACGTAGAGAACACGATCGAAGTGCTCTTCGTTGTCGATCAGATTGACGGTAAAAGGCTCCAGAGTCATGAATACGGGGGCATCAATGACTTTGTTTTTTGCTGTACTGTTATTGGCTGATTGGTTCATTGCCCACCAGCTATACCCTCCGATGGCAGCACCAAGGACAGCAATCAGTATTAACAGTATCATCCAAATTGGATTTGTGCGTTTATGCTCGTAGCTATAATCAGACATGGACAGACAAATTCCTGTTTTCCGTTGCGGATAAGTTTCCGTGCATTCCGTGGCGGAACTCCTTATCCATCAAAATCGATATCAATTATCCCGCGTCTTTGTTCCGGCAATGGCAGGAACAAACGGGGAAAAAACCATTAACTCACACGTTTGTTATCGGCCAGCTTTCGTTTTATTCCAGTGCATATTGAAATTAGGCGAATAGTCAGGTGGATTATTAAGCAAACGTATCAACACCTCCCCGGGTTGAGGCGAGTTGTTGAGGTGTCATTCTGATGGTTGATGCCGGGGAAGCCGTGGCTCCTGCTTCGGCAGCCGCAACAGGAACACCAGCACGGGAAGTAGCATGGCTGCTGGTCTGATTATTGGCATGCTGCTCTTGTTGCCAACTTCCCTGAGCATCGCTGTTGACGCTGCTTTGGGCCAATTGAATGCCATTTTCCGCCAGAGCATGACGCAAGCCCGGCAATGCTGCTTCCAAAGCCGTACGGACATGTTGATGGGCGGAAACGAAATGTAATTGTGCCTGATTGTCTTCAACGCTCATGCGGATATGCAATGCGCCCAGTTCTTGGGGATGTAAGCGAAGTTCAGCTTGTTGCAGTCCATTCCGGTTAAAAAACAGCACATGCTGATTGAGCTGTTGTTGCCACTCTTCGCTGCCAAGGTGGGCACTGAGCAAAGGTGACGTTGTACCGCCTAACTGGAACTGTCCCACGGGTTGATGCCCGCCTGAAAGCAGGGGAGTTGCTGTGGGGATCACCGGTGAGTCAATGGAAGCTGTTTCAATAGTGGCAGCCGTCAATCCCGATGGGTTCTGAACCGCAGCCTGGAGCTGGCTTAGCTCTTTGCTGTTTACTGATGCTTTATTTAATAACGAATTATCTAAGGAAGCATTACTGGAAGGTGTTTTGTTCAAGGCCGCGCCATTCAAGGATGCACTTTTAGAGATGGCGTTGCTTTGCAAGGTAGTGTCATATTCCGCTTTGTTGGCGGTGAGTGTTGCTTTTCCATTGCCGGATTTCAATGCAGCATTGGTATCGCTGCCGGTATCTTCATCCAATTCATTAGCGTTAGCGTGTTCAGCAAGATCGGCTGCCGTCAGTCGGATATCTTTAGCGTTTTTACCTGACAAGGCATCAGTGGCAGCTTCTTCCCCATCCGGCAATCCGGCTGCCAGTAATTCATTGTCCATTGCGTCATCTGCCGCCACAGAAGAGCCGGCAGCACTTGCATGGGGATTGACCAATCCGGCAATTTGAATTGGGATCATCGCACTTAATGCGTCAGCAGACAGAAGTTCATCATCCTTTAATACTGTAAATTCAGCTTTCTCACCTTGCGAATCGTCCCCGGCCTGCAATTTACCGCCAGCTGCCGCGTTATCCGGCGATTTCGCTGAGCCACTTTCGACTGTTTTATCCGCGGTTGTTCTGTCTGTGGCAGATTTTTCCTCTCTCGAACGGTGACCCTCTGCCTGAGTTGCAGATTTCTGCATAGAGGCTGTTTCTGCATTGAGAAGTTGCCCAAATTTAGAAGGATGGTTACCGCTCACGGGATCATTCAAAGTTGACGGATTTTTTCCCGTGCCTTTATCCGTGAATTTTAAATCAGTAGGCAAAAGAGTGAGATTCATTGTTTCATTCTCCGTTGTGCACCACGTTGTGCGTACTCGTCCATTTGTTTTTGCTCCATGCGATTTTGGTGTAACTTCAATGTATGCTCCGCCCGCTGTTGCAGTGTGTCGAAAGCATTCAGACGCTGCTGTTTTTCCTGCCACTGTGACATGGCTTGCTCAAGCCGTTTTTTCCATTGTTCGAGCTGCAATTTGTGCTGTTCAATTGCCATTTCCAGCGTTTTCATGAACTGCTGATAGTTTTGCCAGGTTGAGCTGGACATTCCATTGCTGAGAGTGTCATTTAAACGGGTACGATATTCATCCTGATAATTCATTAGCGCCGTCAATTGTTGCTCCATTTGTTGGTGACTTTGCCGAATCTGAGCCAGTTGCAATGCGGCTTTCTCAGCCGCATCTTGGGCAAGTTCACGCAAAGTCACTATAGGGGAGTGTTGTTGCATGTATTTCCTCGTTATTCTCCGGAAAAATGCTCATAGGCAAAACATCATGTCGGCAATAGTTATGTCGGCAATAATTGTTGAAGCTGGGTACAGGCCGCGTCATATTCACTGCGCTCATCAATGCCTTGTTGCAGGAACTGGGCTATGTGAGGATAAAGTTCGATGGCTCTGTCCAGCAGAGGATCACTGCCTGCTGCATAGGCGCCAACATTGATCAAATCCCGGTTGCGCTGATAGCTGGAAAGCAGTTGTTTAAAATGCTGTACCCGGCGGTAATGATCGCTGTCAATCAGGGATGTCATTGCGCGACTGATGGATGCTTCAATATCAATGGCAGGGTAGTGCCCGGATTCAGCCAATGAACGTGACAATACAATGTGACCGTCCAGAATGGCTCGCGCAGAGTCAGCGATGGGATCTTGCTGGTCATCACCTTCTGTCAGCACGGTATAAAACGCAGTAATTGAGCCGCCATCACTGACGCCATTGCCCGCCCTTTCTACCAGGGCCGGTAACTTGGCAAAGACGGAAGGGGGATAGCCCTTGGTTGCCGGCGGTTCACCGATCGCCAGAGCAATTTCACGTTGTGCCATGCTGTAACGGGTCAGGGAATCCATGATCAATAGAACATGCTTGCCGCGATCGCGAAAATCTTCGGCAATGCGAGTGGCATAAGACGCTCCCTGCATCCGCAAGAGCGGTGAAACGTCAGCGGGAGCCGCGACAACAACAGAACGAGACAGCCCTTCGGTTCCCAAGATATTTTCGATAAAGTCTTTGACTTCCCGGCCACGCTCACCGATTAGCCCGACGACGATAACATCCGCTTGGGTATAACGCGCCATCATGCCGAGCAGGACACTTTTACCCACGCCCGAACCCGCGAATAATCCCATGCGCTGCCCACGACCAACGGTCAAGAGGGAATTGATGGCCCGGACGCCAACATCCAGCACACTGCTAATGGGCGTTCGTTGCAGGGGGTTGATTGGGGCAGTCGTCAGGGGAGCGCGGTAGCCTGTATCGGGTGCGGGGAAACCATCAAGAGGGCGGCCAGCACCATCCAGAACCCGGCCAAGCAGTTCAGGCCCCAGAGGCAGACGACGTCCGCCTCCGGTTTCTTCGCCATAAGAACGGGTATAGACGCGGGCACCCGGCACAATGCCTTCCAGCTCTTCCATTGGCATCAACAACATTTTTTCGCCATTGAAACCAACAACTTCACTTTCAACTTCTTCAATCGTGTTGCCATTCTGGCGTTCGATAAAGCAGGTCGCGCCAAGAGGCATATGCAAGCCAGTAGCTTCCATCACTAAGCCTGTCGCGCGGGTCAGGCGGCCGTAACGGCGCACTCTGGGTGTTTTTTCCAGACGTTTTTCCAATGAATCCAAATTTGCCAGCCAGCGTCCAAGTCTTGCTGTCATCACAATTCTCCCGATGCTACCAGCCGGCACATTTCATGCCAGCGTGTGGCTAAACTGGCGTCCAAGTCACCTTCGTCTGAACTGATTTTACAGCCACCCGGATGCAATTTATTGTCCGCGATCAAACGCCAGTTATGCAGGGTCAATATTTCCCCCAGTTGTTGTTCAACTAAGGGAATATCTTGTGGATGGACACGCAATTGAGGCTTGCCACTGAACATCGGTTCTTGCTGGATAAATTCACGTATCTGGTTCAGCAGGGCAGTGCCATCACAAACCGCAGGCTGCCCCAGAATATGGTGAGCTGCGGTCAATGAAAGCTGCATCAAGCGTGAAGCAATAACGGTATCCAGACCATCCATTGAATGGCTGAAATCTGCCAGTAATGCTTTCCATTTTTCGATAATAACTTGCTGCTGTTGGCTGGATTCTTGCAAGCCTTGCTCCATTCCGGCCTGACGACCTTCCTGAATGCCTTGCTCATAACCTTTCGCCTGGCCTTCGGCAAAACCTTGCGCATGGCCGGCCAGACGAGCCTGTTCTTTCAGCTCGTCCAGCATTTTTGCCTGTTTTAAAAGAAGCTCTTGTTCAGTGGGCTCCTGTTCCTCATCCATTGAGTCCAGTTTTACCCCCAGAGTTTCCCACTGAGTCAATTCATTTGGCTGCCAAGGCTGCCAATTTCCATTATTCGACTTATCAGACATAGGTATCGTCACCGCCATTCAGGATCATTTCGCCGCTTTCCGCTAAGCGACGCACCACAAGCAGGATGGCTTTCTGTTCTGCTTCCACCTGAGACATACGCACAGGGCCACGGCTTGCCAAATCATCACGCATGATTTCAGCAGCACGCTGCGACATATTGTTGAGGAAGTGATCGCGCAATGCCTGATCGCAACCCTTCAATGCAATAAGCAGGGAATCGGTAGTGATTTCTTGCAGCAGGCGTTGAATGCTGCGGTCGTCCACACCAATAAGGTTTTCGAACAGGAACATTTCATCAATGATTTTCTGGGCCAATTCGCCATCGTAAACACGAACCGCATCAATGACGCTTTCTTCCTGCTGGCTTTTCATCAAGTTAATGATTTCTGCCGCAGTACGAACACCACCCATTTTGCTGCGTTTCAGGTTTTGGCCATCCAACAGGTTATTCAGCACTTCCGTCAATTCAGCCAGAGCGGCAGGCTGTACACCACCAAAGGTGGCGATACGCAGCATGACATCATTGCGCAGGCGATCATCGAACAGCGCCAGAATATCGGCAGCCTGACCACGGTTCAGGTGAACCAGAATGGTAGCGATGATCTGCGGATGTTCATCGCGGATCATATCTGCTGCCATTTGTGGTTCCATAAAGTTAAGGGTTTCGATGCCCGTCGTGGTATCACGGGATTCAAGAATATCCTCAAGCAGGCTGGAAGCTCTTTCTTCACCCAAGGCTTTAACAAGTACGCTGCGCAGGTAGTCATTGGCGTTGATGCTGAGGGCAGCATACTGCCCCGCATCTTCTTCAAACTCCGCCAGTACTTCAACCAGTTGCTGATTGGAGACTTGTCTCATCCCCGCCATTGCAATACTCAGTTGTTGCACTTCCCGGGAATTCAGGTGCTTGAACACCTCGGCCGCCTGATCTTCTCCCAGGGTCATTAACATGACGGCACTTCTTTCTGTTCCGGTCAGGCTCATTGTTCGTTACTCATCCATTGACGGATCACCAGCGCGACGACGCGAGGATCTTTTTCTGCAAGTTCACGGATACGCTGGCTTTGAAGTTCAGCATTGACTCGTTGGCGAGCCATCTTACGGCGCATTTTTTCATCCATTTCAGCATTGTTTTCAGTCTGCTTATTCTGCTGTTTTTTCTGCGCTTCCAGTGCGGCTTTTTCTGCGGCACGTTTTCTGGCTATTTGTGGAACGATCATCTTACGCCACAGCAACCATGCAACCAGTGCCAGCAGTAACCAACGGCCCGCATCCCACAGTTTTTCCAACAGAACAGGGTGCTGCCAGATTGGCAGAGTTTCTATGACTTCACTGGTGTTATTGAACGGAGTATTCACTACGTTCAGGCTATCGCCACGCGCAGTAGAGAAGCCCATTGCTTCACGGGTCAATGCTTCTATCTGTGCCAATTGTTCTGGTGTCAGCGCTTTTGTTTCAGGGCCTTCTTCTCCCTGAATGGTGGCATAGTTGATAACAACCGCAACCGAAAGACGTTCCACCGCACCAGCCTGTAACTGAGTATGGCGAATGGTGCGATCCACTTCATAGTTAGTGGTTTCATCATAACGATTATTGCGATTGTTGCTCACCATGCGTTCATAGCTATTATTTCTAGCATTGCGTGGCTGTTCAGATTTATCGCTGGCGTTTTCTTTGGCGTTAGGTTTTTCAATCGGGGCACTGGGTGCTGCATTTGGCTGGTTTGACAATGCACCGGGTACGCCGCCTACCAATGGCCCGCCACTTTGCTCGCTGGAACTGCTCTGTTTTGAACGAACGGCTGCCTGATTGGGGGGTTGGTTAGGTTTGTACTCTTCCGCAGTTTCTTCACGACGGGAGAAGTCGATTTGAGCTGTTACCTGAGCATGTACATTGCCGCGACCGACTACAGGAGCCAGTATAGTTTCAATGCGATGCTGGAAACGATTTTCCACTTCCTGCGTGTATTTCAACTGGGTGGTATTCAAATCGCGACCCGTGGAATCGGCTTGTGTCAGCAGACGTCCTGATTGATCCACAATAGTGACGTTACCTGCCGGCAAACCGGCAACACTGCTTGAAACCATATGCACAATGGCATTGATTTGCCCTTCATCAAGAACGCGGCCTTGCAGTAATCCGACAGTAACGGACGCTGATGGCGCTTTCTGCTCACGAACGAACAAAGAAGGTTTAGGCATGGCCAGATGAACGCGGGCGCTTTGAACAGGGCCGAGTGATTCGACCGTGCGTGCCAGCTCGCCTTCCAGTGCTCGCTGGTAATTTACCTGCTCACTGAATTGGCTGATGCCGAACTTTTCTTTATCCAGTAGTTCAAATCCTGCTGCTCCCCCTTTAGGCAGTCCTTGTTGTGCCAGTTTCAGCCGGGTTTCATGAACCTTATCGGTAGGGATCATGATGGCAGAACCATTTTCGGCAAAACGGTAAGGAACATTCATTTGGGTTAATTGCGTGACGATTTCACCACCATCCTTATCACTCAGATTGCTGTAAAGCACCCGATAATCGGGGCTGCGCATCCAGAGGAATAGGGCGACGAAGATAGCGATGGCAGCAGAGCCAGCAACTAATAACGGAACTTTTGGATCAGCTTTTATCCTGCTGATAATAGCGCTGAAACCTTTATTTTGGTTTTCAACGTCGTTTGTTGCACTCATAGACGATCCTTGCCTTGCTGGTCAACATGAATACTAAAAGCGTGGCGTAACAAAACAGACTCCCCATACGCAAGCGAAAAGATTCTTCCTATTATTAATTCCATCATTATTCGCTGTTAACACCTCTTTTAATGGCACAATAAGCTTTGAATTTTTACTTCAATTAGCCGCTTTAGTTTGGAGGGGCTATGTTACGGTGGCAGCGTGGAAAACTGCCAACCAGCCCACGGCTAATATGGCACTTAATCACGTAATCAATAGGGTGATTTAACGCGAGGTTTTTATGTCAATTCAGGCAATTGAAGGTGTACTGCAACAAATGCAGGTTCAGGCATTACAGGCAGCCAATACGGCCAAGCCGATGCCAGTAAAGGGAGGGTTTGCCAGCCAACTAACTGCGGCTGTTGAAAAAATAAACCAAACTCGCTTGGGAGCAGTCAAGCAGGCACAAGATTTCACGTTGGGAGTCCCGGGCGTGGAACTCAATGATGTGATGGTAAATATGCAGAAATCGAACATCTCTCTGCAAATGGGTATTCAGGTCAGGAATAAACTGGTTAGCGCTTATCACGAAATCATGAATATGCAAGTGTAATTAATTAAATGGCCTTTATTAACCTATATTTAGTTAACTGATTGTGATGGATGGATATTTTAATGTAATTACCTATTGATAATATAATAACAATATTCTCCGTCTGTATTTAAAAATTTATTAATTCATTTATTTGGTGAATGTATTAAGGATGAATTAAGTATAATTTAGAAAAATTCCATTAAAATGATGATGAATCAGAGAGTGGAAAAAATTAGTTGTACTTTGTATAGGTTATTATTGTTACTTATCTTAAATTCCCGCTTAATATTTTATAAGTTTGTTTTATTTTAATATTACTTCCTAAATATGGTACGTGTAACCATTTGTTTTATATGGTTAATTGGCACCAAAGAAGGTTAGATATTTTTGACATGAACAAAATAAAAAAATATCATTTTTGGCGAATTCAGGATCACTGCCACAATTACAAATAAGTTGCTTTACATAAAGCAAGTAAAAATAAAACATAAAATTAACATTGCCAAGATGATGGGGTATTTAATATCCGTAATATCGGGAATTACCCCAGTCTCATGTGGTGGGTTCTGAACATCTTGGCACATTATTCAGGGAGTTTTACCATGAAAGCATTAGCCATTATTGCTCTTATATTTGCTGCATTATCTATATTCATCCCAGTGGGTGGGGTATTTATTGCTATGTTCTGTAGTGTTTTGGCTCTTATTGCATTTTATAAGAGCCCGACATTATCAGGCATAACTTTTGGCATTAACATCATCAATACCGCTTTCCTGTCGCCAAGCATTGTGGCTACCGCTGCTTCTATGGTCAATGATGGAGATGATGGCGTCGGGCTTTATGGTTTCTATGTTGGTTTCCACATTGCTCTTTTCGTGCTGGCAATTATTCTCGCAAAAATCTTGAAGAAAAAAGCCCAGAATAAGTCAAACGCGTAAGTTGACTGGCAAGAAACAGCCTATGTTCTCCCCGCGCCACGGGGAGAACATAAATATAAAGACATCTTGAAGTACGACGAATATATAAAAATTAATAGCATTTACCGTGTGATATTTAAATGCTATGCCTTGCCAAGTTTATTAACTAAATTAATATAAATGAGTATTTAAATGAAAAAAGTATTGAAATGGGTAGGAATAATCTTTGTTGTTCTTATCATCATCGGCATTATTGCTGGTAAAGATGAAAACTCAACAGAAAGCTCTTCCTCTAGTAGCAGCAAAAGTGCAATTAAATTAACTGAAAATGAATTAAATGTTGTTAAAAACATCATTCGCTCAGATGTGAACATGGGTTTCAGCAACGGCAATTCAAAACTAAATACAGATTACGTAGTTGTCTCTGCGAGAGACATGCAGAGAACATATGCCAGCAATGAGGCAAGAGGGGATAAGACCTATAAGGGCAAGCAAATTATCATCACAGGCGTTGTTGATACTATCGATTCAAGTTTTGGTGATATTCCGGTTGTGACTTTAAAAACTGGTGATATGTTCAATAAAGTTCACGTTAACTTTGACCGGAAATACAGAGATCTTGCTGCTGACCTAGATCGAAACCAAAAAGTGACTTACGCATGTGTGGGTGAAAGTGTCATTATTGGTTCCCCAACCGTAGGTGATTGCGTTCCGGTTTCAGTCGCTGAAGATCAGTTAGTTGATAAATTAGTATTATCGATGAACAAGACTCTGAAAAACCCAAGTAAGGCAACAGAAGATGACAAGAACATGATCTTGTTTGCTAAAGCAGCTTCTATCGCAACGGATGATTTTAAAACCTGTAAAGTGACAGATGTAAAATGCCTGTCTGCAAGCATTAATAAATACGGCAACGACAAGCTGGAAAATAACGCAGAAATAAAAGAACTGACTGAAAAGTTGGGTTTGAATTCTGAGCCAAAACAGTAAATCTGAGAGTTCCGTTTTGGAATGCAGCCTTTATTATTTTATTGAATAGATTGGCTCAGTAAAATATTTTTTATATTAAAGCACAGGTTTTTCAGCCTGTGCTTTTTACTTTGCATTATATTGGCATCAACAAACCCATTCCCACCTTATGAAGGGAATAGGTTTTTAAAAGGGGCTGTTATCATAAATGAATAAAGTAAATATTAATTAAAATCTAACGAAACGGTATCAAGAAACCCTTGCCAATTCTGTGAATATTTTTCCTGATTAACTTTATAATAAATATATAAAGGTGTTGGATCACCATCACTATCTACACCGAAACCCTTCAGAAAATTAGATCCAATGGGGATTTTAATGTGTTTATCAGCCGATTGGACCGTTACTGATTGTATTAGTGTAGGATTAATATTTAGCTCTCCCGTATCTGGATCATAAGTAATTATATCTATAAAACACTCAACAACATCACCAGCTTTGGCTTCGTGTGTGCTTCCGACAGGGATAACACAAGTTATTCCTGTTCCAAGAGAATCTATACCAAAAATAAAAAAATCGTCAATTTGACTTCCCGAATAATCTAAAATTGTGGGCATTTCTAAGTTTCCTGATGGTGGTCTATAACTATTTGGATCTCCACCTAACTTAAAAATTAAATTCTTTGATCTATAAATATCTTGTCTAGGAGTAAAAACATAATAATATAAAGAGTTGTACTGAGAAGGAATGAAAAGCTCGTAAGGAATTTCAAAGGGTATATCTTGAGAGTTTCTATTGCCATATTTATCAGATGTACATAACATAGGCTTTTTATTATTTAAATCGCTCATAATATAGATGCAATCATTTGTATCGAGCAATGCAGATTTAGGTATCATAGCATCAAAAGTAGCATTTTTATTACTTTCTGCAGGAGGTACTTCATTTCCATCCATATTTGTAATGATAGGAGCGCCTAGACCATCTGATGGTAAAACATTTTCTGTAATAAATAATGCCTTTTTTTGTATTGGGATTGCATTATCATAGATAGTATTAGAGATAACTATTTTTCTTGCATAATCATCCGTCATTTTTTTTGCAAAAAATCTAATATCAAGATTTCCATCACCATCGGTATTCACAAAATACATTTGTTCATTGAAAGGAAAAATTTTAGTAGTTCCATTATATAAGCGAGTATATTCTATACCTTCTACATGCAATGGAATTTGACAATGTTTTAGTACATTGCCTTTATTATCTCTTGGATATATTACTACATGCAAATTTGCATTTATGGCCTTATCAGGAGTTTGTTCATCTGGTGCCGGAGAGAAATCCTCAATAATAGTATTGCCTATTATTATAGGAACTAAAGATTTTATATCCACATCTTGTTTTGTATATTGATGTTGTTTACAAGTAATGGTGTGAGTAGAAGTACCAGCAATATTAGTCCCAAAGGTTAATACAACATCAGAATTGTTTTGAGATTTATTTATTTTAAATATGAAAAACATGACCATTTTATTGCCAGTAGTATCGATAACTGGTTTTCTTTTATCATCCTGATAACTGCTTATTTCCACATTTGTATTTTCTGGGTTAATTGCAAGTGTAATATTGCTATCTGTAGTCACTTTATGGTTGCTATCTCCAGTGTAAGTAACTGTTATAAAAACACTTGAACCTTGAAAAATATCAGTGCCTTGAAAATCAACAGTTAAACTTTGTTTAATCGTTGGCGGTTTGGGCATAATATTATTCCTTATATTTTTAGTAACTGTATTAAAAATAAAAAGTAAACCACTACTATTTGACTGCTGTTTAAATTAAACGCATTAAAATAAATGAACGAAAGCAGGTTAAATTAAGTTTATTATTTTGTACAATGAAAAGTAATTATCAGCTAATAATTGTTTTTCATCATTCAAGAAAATATTTTCTTAATTTTATTATTGTTGGTAAAATTATATGGTTGCCAAAAGAAGCTATATCCAATGGGTTTCAAGATGCAGCTCTCAAAGCTGCAACTTGAAAAATGACAGAATTGTAGAGTCTTTCGAAAATGAAAACGAAGCTATCAATCACGGAATTACTGCAAAGGAACGTACCGGGAATCCTGATGCATTTTTAGGTGTAGCGACGATATTGAATATCACTGCTCCACGTGTGGGTACTTGATCCAGATTGGTTAATAGTTCTATTTGGTAGGTGTCTTGCGCCAAAACATAATATTCACTTAATAACGCTTTATTTTGTCTCGCATCTTTTGCTGAATCAGTATCAAAGGTTTCATGCCCGATTGCCTTGATTTTTCGTTCTTCAAATAAAAATTTTAAGGCATCAATTCCCCATCCAGGGGTTTGGTTATTACCTTGTGTATCTTTATTGCTCATTTTTTCCTGAGAGGGCCAACGTTTACTCCAGTCTGTTCTTAAGGCAACAAAAGTATCTGCCTCGATGATGCCATGTTCAGCTTCAAATTGAAGAATATCGGCTTTAGATAATGAGAAGTTGGGATCGCGTTTTGCTCTTTCCGACTGATCAATCACGATCAAAGGCAATACCAGCTCTTTCAATTCGAGCTGATCAAGAGAACGGGTGTCTGGGACGAAATGGCAGGGGGCGTCAATATGTGTGCCATATTGCCCGGTAAAGGTGAATTGTTGGGCAAAAAATCCATCTTTGTAATCAAAGAGTGTTTTAAATTCTGCGGGATTGAACATAAAAAAATGGGGAGAGTCTTGGTCAAAACTGTGAGTGAGATCGATCCATTTTTTGGATTTTAGCATGGTGAATGCTTGCTGGATGTCGTTTGTCATAAGCACCTCATTGTGTATACACTTCGTCTTTCAAACTACCTCCTTGCCACTCGTTAACTCCGGTCACATAGTTAGCGATGCTCCCCTTTGCCGCCGCGATGCAATTTGAAATCCTTTGTGTATAGGTTTTTGTGATTAAATATTTATCGTTCCCTGTGCGCAATGCGTTTATCAACAATCTATAAAGTCTGGAGAGAGCTTCATCATTGTTATCGAGCAGGGGAAGGAAAGCTTAATTTTCAGGTGTAATATTAATGCACTAATGCTCAATGGATGGATATTATTCTGTTGGGGTAATTAAAGTAATAATAAAAATTATATGGAGGGGGTTATCAGGCAAAGGAATGGGTATTTAGATTGGTTAAGTGTAGGGCACTATCTAATCCAATAGTGTTATCGGTAACTTGTTTTATCCGGTGGATATCTGGCAATGAGTGTTGATAGCGCATTGTATTGAATAAGATATTTATTTTACTCAATAACCACTACGGGGCGTTTAGCGAAGTCTATTATTTCACTTTGGCATAATAATTTAGATTATCTTCTACTGAAGAAAATGCTATTTTGATAGTTAATAATATATAAATAATAATGTAAATTAAGATATTATTTATTAATATGATAAGAAATTTGATTGACGGTAGAATATGATGATTATATCTCCTGAAAACTGTTTAAAGGAATCATTGTTATTATCTGGTGGTTAATTTTTTGTTAAAAAATATAATTAACTTTTCTTGATTGTTTGCAAATTATAAATAAAATAAAGTGCCGAATTAGGCTAATCAAAAAAATGATGGTGACGAATTGACACCACCTGAAATGCAGAAAATGAATGACACCATTATTTAGTGTTATTAAAAATAAAATTACTGGTGCCGTTGTTATTTTTATTTGGGTTCTATCGTTGTTAGCTCCATATCATAGTCGCTGACAGGGAACTGCCCGTAAGTATCATGTAGAAGTTGCTTGCAGCTTTCCTGTTTAATCAGGTCGCTGAGTTCATCTAATCTTTTTTGCAACAATCTCTTAGTTTCTTTTTCATTATCCAAGACAGTTTGCAAAATTTTGGTTAATTGCTGCTGTAATGAAATAGGTGCATCTGAGTTTTCTGACATTAAAGTAACCACTTCTACTGCCTTCAGATAAGTGATTTCCATATCAACAAGCTCATCCCACTTTCCATTTTTAGCTAAATCAATCATTTGCTCACTTAAACTAAGGATCTGCTGGTAAGCTGACAAAAGATCCATATCATTTTTCATTAAACAATATCCTGACTGGCGTTGTAATGAGGACCTATTTGCCGCCAAGAATCTGAAATCTCGGTGAGTAAATCTATCACTTCGGTAATGGCCTTCTCATCATTGCGTAAATTGGCATGGAGTAGACGGCGGCTCATATAATCATATAAAGCAGAAAGATTTTGCGCAATTTCGCCGCCTTTTTCAAAATCTAATCCTTCTTTGAGACCATTATCAATGATATTGATTGCCTTTGAAATAGCTAAACCTTTTTCTGGAATATTGCCCTGTTGCATCAGAATGATTGCACGACGTAGGGCGCTGAGCGCCCCATTGAACAATATCTGAATCAACTGGTAGGGAGAGGCATTCATAATTTCGCTCTCAAGATCTACTTGAGCATATAACTGGCTTGCCGAACGTTGATACATAATGTCCTTTATTATCTTAAAAGCTGGAATAAGGATGAGCTTGTATTATTTAGTGAGTTAACAAGTTTATCCAATTCGGTAAATTGACGCTTATAGCGCTCCATTGTGGCATCAATATTATCATTCGTCCTTTCAACTTGTTTTTCAATTGTTTTTAGACGTTTGTTGATACCTTCAGTTGCTGTGGCAATAGTCCCTTCGTGACTATCTAGCGTTTTTTTCAATAAATTATAGGTCTGAGTTGCAAAACCGGTTTTTTCACCGTCGCCCATAAAGAAAGCCTTCACATTAGCCGGTTTTTCTTTTAAGTTCTTTTCCAGTTTTTCGTTGCTGATTTCAAGTGTGCCATCTAATTTTTGTTTAATGCCCAATTTATTTAGCGTGGCAATGTCCGCAACATCTTGTGCTGCAAAAATTTGGTGTCTTAATTGGCTCTGAATACCTTTTAATGTACCGTCACCAAGCAGGGCGCCATTGTCTTTTGAAGCCGCTTCACCTTTTCCGACAGGTTTATATTTCGTCAGTGAATCGAAAGTAGTTTGTGCTTCATTATAAGCATCGACCCACTTTTTAATCGCCTCTTTCATTGGTTCGATATCGCGGGTAATCACCAATGTTTCGGTTTTCACTACTTCTTTGACACTTTCTGTTCCATTCTCTATAAATTTTTCGGTAGTTTTTTCCGAAACTTTTTTTAGATTCAGGATAACGCCTTCCGGTGCATCTTTTATTTCATTGGTCTGACGCTCAATTTCAACGCCATTAACTGTTAGTTTTGCATTGGCTGCGGCAACTTTTTCTGTCATTGCGCCAGCCGCACTTTTATCTTTTGGCGGATATTCCAGCAATGCATTCAGTTTATCATCGCCTTCAACTTTAATCGTCATCATGGATTTTGTGCCTGCTTTTTTGGAGGTCAAAATCAGATAATTTTTATCATCGGTTGCTTTGATAATGCTGGCGTTAACGTCACCTTCCTGCTTATTGATCGCATCACGAATTTCAATCAGAGAGGTTTGCTCATCTGTCAGAGAAATCTTCATGAGCCTTTTTTCGCTCTTGCCTTCTTTGTCGCTTGGCTGCTCAATAATGATAGTACGGCTATTGCCTTGTGCAGGAATATTGCCCAATTGTTCCTTTACGCTGGAAACGGCGCTGGTCTGCAAAGATTGAGATTTGGCAAGTTGCTTCACTTCAATCTCATAGTTACCGGGGCTGGCTTTAGAATCCGTGCTTGCGGTAAACGCTTTATGCTCTTCACTTGTCTTAGTTGTATTGAGCTTGTCGAACTTTTTCAGTTCTTCTGATGCTGATTGTAACTTTTCTAAGCTGCCCTTTAACGTACCAAAGCCGGTCAGTTTAGCTTTATAACTGGTTTGTTGTTGTGCTAATGGTTCTAAACGTTTTCTTTCTGCTGCCTGAAGTTTATCCAGCAAAGAACCCAAATCCATCCCGGACCCGGCCCCTAATGAGGAAATGCTAGCCATGTTGACTCCTTTATTAGTAAAGCATCACTGGACTTGTTATCGGAATAATTTGCGAAAAGTTTACTGATAAAATGATTTTTTTGATGGGCTGAATAGTTGATGAGAACAGGCGCTGTTTGGGTTATCAGTATATTTGTCGTCTTTCACATTGCCTTTTTGTTGGTTGCGTTCGCTAATTCTGGTCACTGTTTTTATAAACATACAGCTATCTATATTCTCGGGAATTACAGAGAAGTTCAGCCTCTCAATCTTTGGTCAGCCTTTGACTGACGCCATTAATTCTTACGAATTTGTCATTTTCTTGTCGCCGCGATGCAGCGTGAAATCCGTAGGATAAACAGTGGGTAAGAAAAAAAATTAAAACTTTTTTCAAGAAACATTAAAGGTTTTTTGGGAGGGGTCGATAAAACTGTTGGCGGTGATGAACACCGTGAGCAAATAAGCTCAAACTAATTATATCGACTTGATTCTAAAAAGGAACTCTACTATGGCATCAGTAATCAACACCAACTACTCGTCTCTGCTGGCTCAGAACAACCTGACTAAATCTCAAGGTACTTTGGGTTCTGCTATTGAGCGCCTGTCCTCTGGTTTACGTATTAACAGCGCGAAGGATGATGCTGCTGGTCAAGCGATTGCTAACCGTTTCACTGCTAACGTTAAAGGTCTGACTCAGGCTTCACGTAACGCAAACGACGGTATCTCCATTGCTCAGACTACCGAAGGTTCTCTGAACGAAATCAATAACAACCTGCAACGTATCCGTGAACTGACTGTTCAGGCGGAAAACGGTACTAACTCTGAAAGCGATATGAAATCGATTCAGGAAGAAGTCACTCAGCGTCTGGACGAGATCGATCGTATTTCTAAGCAAACTCAGTTCAACGGCGTAAAAGTATTGAGCAAAGATACTACCCTGAAAATTCAGGTTGGTGCTAACGATGGTGAAACAATTGATGTTGAATTGAAAAAAATTGACAAAACAGAATTAGGTCTGGGAACTTTTAGTGTTGAAGCACCAAAATCTGAAGAAGTGAAAAAAGCTGAAGAAGAAGTAGCAAAAACTGAAAAAGCATTGAAAGATTCAACTGCTACAGACAAGAGTGGAGAAGAAAAAGCTGTGAAAGAAGCAAAAGAAGCTCTCGAAACAGCGAAAAAAGAGCATCCAGGCGTAAAAGATGCTGATTCAAAGCCTCTGAAAGATTTGGACGAAGCTCTGGCTAAAGTTGACAGCCTGCGCAGCTCCCTGGGTGCGGTTCAGAACCGTCTGGAATCCACTGTTAACAACCTGAACAACACTGTTAACAACCTGAGCGCTGCTCGTAGCCGTATCGAAGACGCTGACTACGCGGTTGAAGTTTCTAACATGAGCCGTGGTCAGATCCTGCAACAAGCTGGTACTTCTGTTCTGGCTCAGGCTAACCAGGTTCCACAAACTGTTCTGTCTCTGCTGCGTTAATTTTTATTTCTCGGTTGAGCATTTATGCAGGGCAACCTGCATAGACAACGCTTATAAAATAAGGATCGGCTTGCCGATCCTTATTTTTTAGCCATTTTATGGCGATTGTCAGGGACAGCCTGAAACTTGCAACGTACTCAGGCGGGCATGAAAAAATTTCGCATAGGTGAAAAAGAAGCGCTTTTACTTCATTGTTCAAACGATTGTACCGGTTAGGTGATTGGATAATGGTATCCAGTCTCTTATCCAAAGGTGTCTGTTGTTGTGAGCGATTTGTATACCGCCGAAGGCGTGATGGACAAAAATAGCCTCTGGAAGCGCTATGTACCACTAGTTCGCCATGAAGCCCTGAGGCTACAGGTCAGGTTACCTGCCAGTGTAGAACTCGATGATTTGCTTCAGGCCGGTGGCATAGGCTTGCTGAATGCAGTGGAACGTTTCGATTCCATGCAAGGAACCGCGTTTACCACTTATGCGGTACAGCGCATCAGAGGTGCAATGTTGGATGAGTTGAGGAGCCGCGATTGGGCTCCGCGTAGTGTGCGGCGTAATGCACGGGAAGTCACGCAAACCATCCGTAAACTTGAGCAAGAGTTAGGCCGTCCAGCCAGTGAGCAGGAAGTTGCTAAAGAATTAAAGATTAATCTGATAGAATATCGGCAAATACTGTTAGACACAAATAACAGTCAACTATTTTCTTATGACGAATGGCATGAAATTCACGGTGAAAATTGTGAACCAGTGATTGAGGAAGAGCATGAGACAAATCCTCTCCAACGGTTGCTGGAAGGTGATCTTCGTCAACGGGTAATTGATGTTATTGAATCATTGCCTGAACGGGAAAAAATGGTTCTTACGCTGTACTATCAGGAAGAACTAAATCTTAAAGAGATCGGCGCAGTACTTAACGTAGGAGAATCCCGCGTAAGTCAGCTTCACAGCCAAGCGATAAAAAGGCTGAAAGCGCGTTTGAATCCAGAGAAGTAACTTTTTGCTTATTTGTTTTTTTGTTAAGACTATAGACTATACACAGGGCTTTATCTCTTATGTCTGTTACAACACAAAAGAAACGGCCTCTTAGCCGTTATATCAAGGACTATAAACATAGTCAGACTCATTGTTTGCATTGTCATAAAACACTTGACCGTATTTCACTTGTTTTTAACGGTCAGGTCATCAATAAAGAAGCGATTTCTGAGATGACTGAATTAGTAGATGACAAAACCTGGAATGAGTTACAGGGTAAATTCGTGGCGCTGTGCCGCTTTTGTAGTGAAATTTATTGTAATAGCCAAACTGATTATTTCGACATTATGTCATTTAAGCAGTATTTGTTTGAACAAACGGAGATGAGCCATAGTACAGTACGGGAGTATGTGGTTCGTTTAAGACGCTTGGATGAGTTACTGACTTCAAGTAATTATCCGGCCAATGAGTTTACGCCAGAAAAAATTCAGGAACAACTCAGCGAGAAATTATCCCAGTCAGCTTTCAGTAATTACAATATTGCACTGCGTAAGTATGAGCAATATCTGAGCTGGCAACAGGGCAGCCATTAATTAACTGCACTGACCTATTACATGAAAAGAGTTGAGAGGGGAATACTGCTTGTGCGTATTCCCCTCTTTGTATTCTGTCTCTGACAGAAATTAACCAATCGTCATCAAACTGGCATTACCGCCTGCCGCTGCGGTATTGACACTTAATGAACGTTCATGCAGCAAACGTTCCAGCAACAGATTGGTTTCACCACGGGCAAATCCCTGTACGGAGATAATCGGCCCAGTCCGCTGTGCTATCGCATGGCAAACATGGCGCAGTTGATCACAATCACCGTGATAAATAACAGCTTCCATCTTGGTTTCGTCATTCTGCCAATCATTTACCCAATGAATATGTCGACGAATTTCATCCGGTAGCTGGCGTTGTAGACCTTGGTGCAATTCATCTTTTTCCCACATGGCCTGACAACCGACGGAAAGTACCGCCGCCAATTGCACCAGTGCATCTTGTTCATTATCAGCCAGACACAGAACTTGACCGCGAGGCAGCAGGGTATAAGTATTGCGTTCTCCTGTCGGCCCCGGCAGCAAGCGAATTGTTCCCCCTTGGGCTAGCAAGCTGTATTCCTGAATAATCTGGTTCAATGCATCATTATTCTGTTCGGCAGCCCAATCCGCAAATTTGTAGAGAGGCGAGTGCAGGGCAACTCGCATTTTTGCGTCAAGTTCGTACTCGTTATCTTGGCGCTCCAGTGTTTGCGCAGCGGCATTAACCGGACGTTGTGATAGCAGGCGATACAGGTACAAAGGGCCTCCGGCTTTTGGCCCTGTGCCGGAAAGACCTTCACCACCAAATGGCTGCACGCCAACGACTGCACCTACCATGTTGCGGTTGACATATAAATTGCCGACTTTCGCTTTGTTGGTAACTTGTACGATGGTTTCATCAATGCGGGTGTGAACTCCCAACGTTAAGCCATAACCGGAAGCATTAATCTGATCCAGCAACTTATCCAATTCATTGCGATTGAAACGTACAACATGCAAAACAGGGCCGAAAACTTCTTTCTTCAATTCGTCAAAACTTTCCAGCTCAATCAACGTCGGCTTGATAAAAGTCCCTTGTGATGATTCCAGATTGTCTGCGGCGTTTTCATGTACTGCCTGATAAACCGTACGGCCTTTGGCACGCATGGCCTGAATGTGGCGCTCGATGCCAGCTTTCGCTTCGGCGTCAATGACCGGGCCGATGTCCGTGGATAAATGTTCAGGATTGCCCATCCGGCATTCAGCCATTGCACCTTTCAGCATGGCAATTGTTCTTTCAGCGACATCGTCCTGAACACACAAAATGCGCAGGGCAGAACAACGTTGCCCGGCGCTGTCAAAAGCAGAGGCAACGACATCCGTGACAACCTGTTCGGTCAATGCAGAGGAATCGACAATCATGGCATTCAAGCCGCCGGTTTCTGCAACCAACGGTGTTGGGCGACCCTGCGCATCAAGGCGTCCGGCAATATTGCGTTGCAGCAGGGCAGCAACTTCGATGGAGCCTGTGAACATCACGCCGCGTACGCGTTCATCTCCGGTCAACGATGCACCAACCGTTTCCCCTTGGCCGGGCAATAATTGCAGTACATCGCGGGGAATGCCTGCCTGATGCAGCATTTTCACGGCAACAGCCGCGATCAGGGGAGTTTGTTCCGCAGGTTTTGCCAGAACGCTGTTACCCGCCGCCAGTGCAGCAGCAATTTGCCCCGTGAAAATTGCCAGAGGGAAGTTCCACGGGCTAATGCAAACCACAGGCCCCAGTGGGCGATGGGTATCGTTGGCAAAATCTTGACGCACTTGATCCGCATAATAATAGAGGAAATCTACCGCTTCACGGACTTCAGCAATCGCATTGTTGAATGTTTTTCCTGCTTCACGCACCAGAATGCCAAGCAGAGATTGCAGGTTATTTTCCATTAAATCTGCTGCACGTACCAAAATGGCCGCCCGCTCGGAAGGGGGAGTGGCAAACCAAATTGCACCTGCGTCAGTGGCTGTATTCAGGGCGTGGCTGACTTCTTGCTCTGTGGTTTCTCGGACATAGCCCACAATATCAGAAAGTCTGGCTGGGTTAGCGACCGCGATGGCAGCAGGGAGTTCGCCAACATGCTGGTAGTTGCCACCCAATAAAGGTTCGCAGCTCCATGTTTCCATTGACGAGCTGAGCAGGGCACTGGAAAGGGAAGCCAGTCGATGCTCATTGGAAAGGTCGAGACCCGACGAATTCACGCGATTTTTGCCGTATAGATCGCGGGGCTGAGGGATTTTAGGGTGCGGCAGGCCAATTTGCCCTTCGGTTTGTGCCAAGTCTTGCACGACTTTGACCGGATCAGCGACCAGCTCATCAATCGGCAGGGAAGTATCGGCAATCCGATTAACAAATGAGGTATTGGCACCATTTTCCAGCAAACGGCGTACCAGATAGGCCAAAAGTGTTTCATGCGTCCCTACCGGGGCATAAATGCGGCATGGGCGGTTAAGTTTTCCGTCAGAGATTTTACCGACAACCTGCTCATAAAGCGGTTCGCCCATACCATGCAAGCATTGGAATTCATATTGCCCCGGATAATAATTCTGCCCGGCCAGATGATAAATCGCAGAGAGAGTATGGGCGTTGTGGGTCGCAAACTGCGGGTAGATCAGGTTGGGTACGGAAAGCAGTTTACGGGCGCAGGCGATATAAGAAACGTCGGTATAAACTTTGCGGGTGTATACCGGATAGCCTTCCAGCCCATCCATTTGGGCGCGTTTGATTTCGCTGTCCCAGTAGGCACCTTTTACCAGACGGATCATTAACCTATGGCGGCTACGCTGGGCTAAGTCAATGATGCTGTCAATGACGAAAGGACAACGCTTTTGGTAAGCCTGGATCACAAAACCGATACCGTTCCAGCCTTCTAATTTTGGCTCGAAACAGAGTTTTTCCAGCAGGTCGAGAGAAATCTCAAGACGATCTGCTTCTTCCGCATCAATGTTGATACCAATATCATACTGGCGGGCCTGCAACGTCAGAGAAAGCAGGCGTGGATAGAGTTCATCCATCACGCGTTCGTATTGGGCGCGGCTATAACGTGGATGCAGGGCTGAAAGTTTAATGGATATGCCCGGCCCTTCATAAATACCGCGGCCGTTTGATGCCTTGCCAATTGCGTGGATCGCTTGTTGATAGGAAACCATGTAGGCTTGTGCATCTTCTTCGGTCAGCGCGGCCTCACCGAGCATATCATAAGAGTAGCGAAAACCTTTTTCTTCCAGTTTGCGGGCATTGGCAAGTGCCTGGGCAATGGTTTCGCCTGTAACAAATTGCTCTCCCATCAGACGCATTGCCATATCCACGCCCTTGCGCACCAATGGCTCGCCGCTCTTGCTGATGATGCGATTCAATGACTTGGATAGCTTGGCTTCATTGTGGGTGGACACCAGCTTACCGGTAAACAGTAATCCCCATGTCGCGGCGTTGACAAACATGGAAGGGCTTTGCCCCAAATGAGAGTGCCAGTTACCGTTGCTGATTTTGTCACGTATCAGCGCATCACGGGTGGCTTTATCCGGTATGCGCAACAAGGCTTCGGCAAGGCACATCAGTGCCACACCTTCTTGTGAAGAGAGTGAAAACTCCTGCAATAGCCCTTGCACCAATCCGGCACGACCGATGCCTTGTTTTTGCTGGCGCAGTTTTTCGGCAATGGAATAAGCCAGTTTGTGAGTTGCTTTAGCCTGTTCTTCTGAGAGCTGCGCTCGTTGCAGCAACATTGGAACAACCTGTGTTTCGGGTAGACGATAGGCGGAAGTGATTGCAGAACGTTTCACCGATTGGGGTAAAATTTGTTCGGCAAAATCCAGAAATGGTTGATAAGGCGCCTCAATCTGTGATTCTTCTTCGGAAATCTTTTCTTCTTTGCTATCCTGCCCGGCTGGTAATTCTGGGATCTTGTCCTCATTTTCCAGGCGTTCAAGATAATTAAAGATGGCTTGCTTAATCAGCCAGTGTGGTGTGCGTTCAATTCGTTGTGCAGCAGCTTTAATACGATTACGCGTTGCTTCATCGAGCTTCACGCCCATAGTGGTACTACCCATTCTCACTCCTTAATAGGTATGACATAACCAAGTTGCATACAATATCTGCCATGTTGCAACTTTGTGCAACTTTGTTAAAAGCTGCCGTTTAAAATTTGTGAATCTAATCTTGTTTTTATATCAATTAGATAAATGTTAATGGTTGGTTTTTATTTATCTAATTGATATATAATGAATTTATTTTAACGCTTATAAACGTTAGGTATAACTGGCTATTTCATGAGAGGTGCAACTTATCAAAGGATAAATGTGATTCGGCAAGCGTTTTTCATAAAAATTTGAGTTAATTTGTTGTTAAAAATGTTTTAACTAAACTAGGATAGAATGTAATTTTTAAATAATTACGAATATAAATAATATACATAAAAACTAATGCTATCTCTGGGTGCAACTGTCTACCTTTCGATTGAAAGTGAGCTGCTTTAAAAGTAGTTGCTCGAAGGTAATTATTCAAGGGACATCGCTCAAAAGTAAATTGCTCAAAGACGGTTGCTCAACGGCAGGTTGCTAAAAAGCGGTCTGCCTAATGCACTTATTCAGTATAAGTCGCATTGATTACGCAAATAACGTATTTGCAGCTACATGATTTAAAACGCAATTTTAAAAAATACGATTTACAAAACACGATTTACAAAACACTATGGAGAAGAACCTGCATGACAGTAAATTCACCCATGCTCATTACTTTCATTATCTATATCGCAGGAATGTTGCTGATAGGCTTTATGGCTTATCGCTCCACCAAAAATTTTGATGACTACATATTAGGTGGCCGGCGATTGGGCAGTGTGGTAACGGCATTATCTGCTGGCGCTTCCGATATGAGTGGCTGGTTATTGATGGGACTGCCGGGAGCGATTTTTTTCTCCGGTATTTCAGAAAGTTGGATCGCATTGGGCCTGTTTATGGGCGCATATCTGAACTGGCGATGGGTCGCAGGTAGATTGCGTGTGCATACTGAAGTAAGTAATAACGCATTAACATTGCCCGATTATTTTACACATCGCTTTGAAGACAAGAGCAAAATCCTGCGCATCATTTCTGCATTGGTTATCTTGGTTTTCTTTACGATCTATTGCGCATCAGGTGTTGTTGCTGGTGGTTTGCTGTTTGAAAACACGTTCGGCATCAGCTATGAAAAAGCCATTTGGCTGGGCGCGTTGGCAACCATTGCTTATACCTTCCTCGGTGGGTTTCTTGCTGTCAGCTGGACAGATACTGTGCAGGCAACCTTGATGATTTTCGCATTGCTTATGGTACCCATACTTATCCTGTTTAAAGTGGGTGGCGTTGATACCGCTGTCAGCATTATCGAAGCAAAAAATCCCGCATACTTAGATATGTTCAAGAACTTGAACATCATTGCCATTGTTTCTTTGTTGGGATGGGGTTTCGGCTATTTTGGCCAACCGCATATTCTGGCTCGTTTTATGGCGGCAGATTCACATCAAACTATCCATAAAGCCCGTCGTATCAGTATGACATGGATGCTGCTGTGTCTTGCGGGGACTGTTTCTGTTGGTTTCTTTGGCATCGCATATTTTGACATGTACCCGGAGCATGCAGGCCCGGTCTTGGAAAACCGTGAGCGCATCTTTATGGAGTTGGGCATCCTTCTGTTCAATCCGTGGATCACGGGGATCTTGCTGTCAGCAGTTCTGGCTGCGGTAATGAGTACGCTGAGCTGCCAGCTGTTGGTTTGTTCCAGTGCGCTGACCGAAGATTTTTATAAAGCATTTATACGCACTAAAGCCAGCCAGAAAGAATTGGTATGGGTTGGCCGCATGATGGTTCTGTTGGTGGCAATCATCGCAATTGTTATCGCAACTAACCCGAATAATAAAGTCTTGGGGCTGGTGAGTAATGCTTGGGCAGGATTCGGCGCTGCATTCGGCCCCGTAGTTCTGATTTCCGTACTCTGGAAACGAATGACCCGCAATGGTGCGCTGGCAGGTATGCTGGTTGGTGCTATCACAGTACTGGTATGGATGGAATACCGTTGGTTCGAACTGTACGAAATCATCCCGGGCTTTATCTTCGCGACCATCGCTATTGTGGTAGTGAGCTTGTTGGGGAAAGAGCCAAGCCAAGCAACACAACAGCGCTTTGAAGTCGCTGAAGCGCATTATAAGACCAAATGATTTTATAAAAGTTAAATGAAATCAATAGATAAAAGCCCCTGAATATTCAGGGGCTTTTCAATTCAAGCGATTAAGTTCTGTTTTTATCTTTGTACCATGGGATAAAAAGATTGAGCGTGCCTCCCCAGAAAACGCCATCAAGAATGCCGCTGAATAGGCCGAAGAACTGATTATAATGCAGCGAATGCAGTAATGTTGGGTGGATACTCAACATGGAGGTTATTATAAACTTGCTGATAAAAGTCACCAAAATCAACATTAATGTCAGCGGTGTTCCTGGCCGAATAATCAAAGTGCTGTCAGGTTTGCTTTTTAATCTGGGTTGTGATTTCCATATTAGCCAACCAATAGCGATCCCCAGAATCAAGCCTATTCCAAACATCATTAATGATTCATTTGAGAAATAAGTTTCAGTGAGAACACTATATATCCCCCAAATTAAAAAGATCATCGGTAATAAGAAAAGACGTTCTATCCGCATTTCACGGTCTGACAGGGCTTTAATTCCTCTTAAGACAAGGAATACAAATAAAACCCAAACCCAGACAGGAGTGTCTTTTATTATGCTGGTAACTGACACGATATTGTTCATCAAAATTCCCCGGTTCGAAATCCTCAATACAGACGAGGCAAATATTTTACAATCTTGTTTTTATCATTATTGTCAACGAAGGTTATTTTCGCCAATATTTGGCTTATATCTATCTTATGTAAAATAGACAGCACGATAGAATTAAAAAATATAAATCAAAGGAAAATTGCCTTAACATGCTTTGTCTTTGCGAATAATGAAACCTGAAGAAACTAATTCTGTACGGTTAGTGACATCGGCTTTAGTAAATATATTACGCAGGTGGGTTTTCACTGTGGATAAGGAAACACCGAGTAGCAGTGCAATACGCTTATTACTTGAACCCTCCCTGACCAGATGGATAATTTCCTGCTCTTTGGGTGTAAAAGATATTAATGAATCCGGGATAATATCGAATGTCATTAATTCAGCAACTGGCAGGATGGCATTTAACCGCATGATTTCTTGATGCTGAAAGGGAACATCCCTCATCACGGAGATACCGGCAATAATTTTATTTCTGCGACGGATAAATATCTCGGTCATATCGGTTAAGTTATTCGGTTGCATAAAATCATGATAAAAGCGTTGGTTATGCTCTTTCATATTGTGGTTCATGCCGATTATCTGCTGTTCATCATTTCTGAAATTGTCTGGTCTCAATGGATCTAACTGTGTGAAATGCTCCAGATAAGCCTGATGCATTTGCAAGGGGATGTCATACAGGACATGGTGATTAGGCTGCCATGATTCGTTTACAAGATAATAAACGGCAGCTGAAATAGGAATAATATGGGCGATTGTATCCAAACAACAGTTAATCAAAGTACGTTGATGATAGCTGAAAGGTGGTGTACTCATTGGTTTATCCTATTTGATACAACCCTTGTATTTATCATGCCTTTTCTTTGCTTCAACACAAAAAATACATGTTAATAATGTGATGTTTGTTGCATTATTTTAAATGAATTTAAACCAATTAACATATTGATGAATATGGATTTGCACATAATGAATTCTATTTATTAATAAGTTAATAAATTATAATTTCATTACCAATTGATATTCTTTGATTTATGGTATTTTTCTTGTGTCTTCCGGTACTTTTCGGTGGCAATGAAAACCTTACTCTTCATATGTCTATCGTTCTTTAGAACGATGGCGACTCTTTTACTCTTATTTCTATAGTTACAAAACAGTCAGCTTTTTATTTACAAAAAATGAACAAATAAATCGGTTATATGCAGAGTAAAAGAGGGAAGAAAAATGAATATATCCTCAAAATTAACATCACATATTGAAAAGGGTAAGGTCGGTTTTCCGACAACCATTGCCAGCTCTGTCGGGGTGATCATGGCAAGTCCGGTTATTTTAACGGTGACCAGCGGGTTTGGCATCGGAGGTGATACTTTTGCTTTAGCTGTATTGCTCAGTTTTATCATGATGCAGGCACAGCTGACCACGTTTTCGGAAGCTGCCGCCATTCTGCCTACATCCGGGTCAGTGTACGATTACATTTCTTGTGGCATGGGCCGTTTTTGGGCGATTACAGGGGCGTTATCCGCTTATCTGGTTGTACATGTTTTTGCGGGTACGGCGGAAACAATTTTGTCGGGCGTGATGGCACTGGTTAACTTCGATGGGCTGAATGCCGTTATGGAAAGCAATAATGCTTCATGGATGGTTGGCGTTGGGCTGGTGATCATTTTCGGATTACTGAATGCCTTTGGCATCGAGATATTCGGTAAGGTTGAGATAGTCCTGACTTTCGCGATGTGGAGTACGTTGGTTATATTCAGCTTGTGTGGATTATTGATGCCATTTCATGCCTCAGCAGAGGGGTGGTTTGGCCAAGCATTGAATGTTTCCGATCCGACAACAGTATTGAGCTTGATTGGTATGGCCATGTTTATGTTTGTCGGTTGTGAATTGGTGACACCGATGGCACCTGAAATAAAAAACTCAGCCAGAGTTATCCCGCGGGCGATGGCGCTCGGGTTGTGCGGTGTCGCGCTTTGTATGTTTATGTATGGTGCGGCGATGACCCATCAGGTAGAAAACGTGATTGTCGATCCGGAAAATAATGTCAGCCTGCTTGAAACGCCGATGGCAATTCCTGCCTTTGCGGGCCAGATAATGGGAGATTTCGGCAAATACTGGATTGGCATTGGGTTGTTACTGGCAGGTGCTGCCACCATTAATACACTGATGGCGGCTGTTCCCCGTATTTTGTATGGCATGGCGTTGGATGGGGCTTTGCCGCGTATTTTCGCTTATTTGCATCCTCGATTCAAAACACCGATTTTCGGTATATTGGTTGCTGTCATGATCCCTTGCATTCACGCTTTTGCCATTCAGGGAGATTTGACGCGCATCATTCCATTGGTTTTGGCGGCAGTATGTTCATGGGGAACTGCCTATTTACTGGTAACGATTTCGGTGATCCTGCTGCGTATTCGCCGGCCTGATTTGCATCGAGCCTATAAATCTCCCTTCTTCCCGTTACCACAAATTATCTCAAGCGTTGGGATTATTCTGGCAATTGTATACATCACACCTCCGGGAATGGACAAATCTGAGATTTATATTCCTTTTATGATCATGTTAGGGCTGACGGCAAGTTATGCACTGATATGGACAGTATTTGTCCAGAAAGTGAATCCGTTCAAGCCAGTCAGTGTGGAGCAAGTCTTATTGAAAACTTTTTCTGAAACGGAATTGAAGGAGGCGCAACTTGAACCATTACGCAGCCTCTCCTAAACGTTCATTTTGGCAGAGAATCAATCAACAGCGCCTGCCTGCCGCTTATCAGGCGGGTTTGACCCTCAACAAGCTGGAGCGCAATCTCCAGCCTTATCCATGCGAACGGGCGGGGGCAGGGGAATTACTCGTGTATCCAGAGGGAAAATTGGTAATTTGTGTATCGGAACGAGTAAAAACCTTGTTTATGGCGTTTATTGTTTACACGCGCTTTTCCATTGCCGGCACAATCAGCCAGCCTTTGAATGCTGATATTCAAGTAAAAACAGGGGGAACGTGGCGTAAGAAACAGATCCGTTTTGTCTCTCAACAAAAAGAGGGCATGGCATTGATAGCGCAATTGGATAATTACCCCATTATCAGACAGACATTAGAAGAATTGGATTTTAGGTTGTGCAGTTTAAAGATTACAAATGGGAAATGGCGTTTTGAAATAGAACACTTTGCTGCATCAGAAATGGTCAGCCGCATTCCCGCCACTCGTCGCTATTTGCGTTTAACTTCGCAACAGCGTCACCGTTTGCTGAGCACGTTACATTTGATCGATCAGTTAATGAAAAAACTTTTTCAGCGCTAATAAAACTGGGGAACGGGTTAATTTAATCTGTTTCTCCATTCGTCTGGCTTTTAATGGAAAAATTAGGCTTCAAGCCAATCATTAATTCTTTATTATGATTTTTTTGTAGCTAATTCCATATGAAAATTATTATGATTTGAATGGTTTTATTATGTTCAGATAATGATCATTGATAAAAATAAAAACTGACATACAATCAGCTTGGTAGCTAATTTATTAGTGGAGACCTCAGAATGGAAAAGTTTACTGATAAATTAATTAGCCTGGATCGATTTCTTTTACGGTTACTGCGTTTCTTTTTACATGCTTTGCTTATTTTTCTGATTGGCATAATTCCTGGCGTATTGGGATTTTTCCTGATTGAAAGCCATGCAATACCTGATGCACTACTGAATTCTGTTTCAATGATTGGAACTCAAACCTTACATATTGAGCCAGTCAGCACATTGGGAAAATATTTTGCAGCTATTTATGGATTATTCCTTCAAGGCATTTTTTTTATTGCTATTGGGATGGTTGTGACACCGTTTGTCCATAGAATACTGCATAGCTGGCATATTGATGATGACGATAATGATGATGAAAAAGAAGAGGAAAAATGATGAATCAAGGTAATTGTTTATGTGGGGCAGTGGGATTAAAAGTGAATGAAAGCATAGAGGAAATTAACGCATGTCATTGCGGGGTATGCCAAAAGTGGGGTGGAGGGCCATATCTGTCTGTTGTGTGTAAGGAAGGCATACAAATAGAAGGTGCTGAAAATATTTCAACCTACTCATCATCGGCATGGGCAGAGCGTGCTTTCTGTAAAAACTGCGGCACTCATCTTTTCTATCATTTACATCATCCCAGTACTTATTACGTATCAGTTGCCTTGTTTGAAAATAATCATTCAAGCAAATTATCACGACAAGTTTTTGTAGATCGTAAACCAAAATATTATAATTTTGTTGAAAAAACACCAATGCTGACCGAGCAAGATATTCTCAAATCATTTAAATAATTTTTATAATATGAGGGGAAAATTTCCCTCATATTCATATGGGGTTAAACAGCGCTCAAAAAATAATATATTTCCCCGTTGGCTTTATAAATATTTCACTGAATTAGTTACTTGGTGAATTTATAATAAATATAATAGTTAAAATTATTTACTTTATTGATATGTAACAATTTTCTTTCTGTTCTGCACTAATGTGAGTATAATCCACTATCTCATCAAAAAGATCTTGCTATCACTAGAGAGAAGAAGTTGTCTTCTTCTGACTTATCTTATAAAAATCATTAGGATAAACTGAATATATTCTCCTGGTTTTAGATCTTGTTAATTTATTATGATTTCAGTGGTTATTACGTTAGTGGAGATGTTGTTTGATTAATGTTTTATTAGTTGATGACCATGAACTGGTTCGCATCGGCGTTAAAGGCATCCTTGATGATGTAAAAGGAATCAAAGTCATAGGAGAGGCCGGGAGT
Source organism: Xenorhabdus santafensis (assembly GCF_033949405.1). Lineage (NCBI taxonomy): Bacteria > Pseudomonadati > Pseudomonadota > Gammaproteobacteria > Enterobacterales > Morganellaceae > Xenorhabdus > Xenorhabdus santafensis. Next base: position 153,065 of record NZ_VCDN01000064.1, read on the forward strand.
GGAGAAGATGCGGTCAGGTGGTGTAGATCAAACAGCACAGATGTAGTCATTATGGACATGGGAATGCCGGGGATGGGAGGGCTTGAGGCGGCCAAAAAAATTATCCGCTACTCGCCTGATACCAAGGTGATTATGCTGACGATTCATACTGAAAGTTCCTTACCCACCAAAGTGATGCAAGCAGGGGTCAGGGGCTATCTGAGCAAGGCAGCAACGCCTCAGGATATGATTAATGCGATTCGGGCTGTTCAGTCAGGGCAACGCTATATTTCCCCAGATATCGCTCAACAAATGGCGCTCAACCAGCTATTACCCCCAAAAGAAAACCCGTTAGATGAGCTTTCGGAGCGGGAATTGCAAATTATGATCATGATAACCCAAGGCCGTAAAGTTAATGAAATTTCTACGCTGCTGAATCTGAGCCCTAAAACAGTGAACAGTTATCGCTATAGAATGTTCAATAAACTAAATATCAAAGGTGATGTAGAATTGACCCATATGGCAATACGCTGTGGTTTATTGGACGCACAACATATGGTCACTCAAGGTGGTTAATAAGATTTAATGGGTGGTAAATCGTGGCAGAGCAATTTGATTCAAAGGTGTTTTTGAAAACAGTGACCAGCCAGCCCGGTGTCTATCGCATGTACGACTCGAAGGGCACTGTCATTTATGTCGGTAAGGCCAAAGATCTTAAAAAGCGGCTATCCAGCTATTTTCGGGTACAGGTCAGCAGCCGCAAGACAGAATCGCTGGTTAAAAACATTGCCCAGATAGATGTGACAGTGACTCATTCTGAGACTGAAGCACTTCTGCTCGAACACAACTATATTAAACTCTATCAACCTCGCTACAACGTACTGTTGAGGGATGATAAGTCTTATCCTTATATCTTTTTAAGTGGCGACACTCACCCTCGCTTAGCTTTATACCGTGGGGCCAAGCATGCGAAAGGTGAATATTTCGGGCCATTCCCTAATTTACAGGCTGTGCGTGACAGTTTGGCTTTACTGCAAAAACTCTTTCCCATTCGGCAATGTGAAAATAGCGTGTACCGCAATCGTTCAAGGCCTTGTCTTCAATATCAAATTGGTCGCTGCCTTGCGCCTTGTGTTAAAGGCTTTGTGACAGATGAAGATTACCGGCAGCAAGTTGAATATGTTCGCTTATTTTTGGCAGGCAAAGATCAACAAGTATTAACGGATCTGGTTGGCAAAATGGAAGGGGCAAGCCGAGAACTAAAATTTGAAGAAGCGGCTCGTTATCGTGACCAAATTCAGGCAGTCCGGCAGGTGACGGAGCGACAATTTGTTTCTGGTGCAGGGGATGACCTTGATGTTATCAGTGTCGCTTTTGAAGCGGGCATGGCTTGCGTACATGTTCTATTTATTCGTCAAGGGAAAATATTGGGCAGCCGGAGTTATTATCCTAAAATACCGACGGATACAAAATTAGACGAAGTAGTACAAACGTTTCTTGGGCAATTTTACCTTCAGGGCAGCCAAAGCAGAACATTGCCTTCGGAAATATTGCTGGACTTTGCATTGCCCGAAAAAGAGCTGTTGGAAGAATCACTTTCTGAACTGTCAGGCAGGAAAATTCACATCCAGGCGCGTCCAAGAGGTGATAGGGCACGTTACCTTAAATTGGCGCGCACTAATGCTGCGACCGCATTAACCACCAAACTCTCTCAACAATCAACCATTCACCAGCGATTGGAAGCACTGGCTGCATTTGTTGGCCTTGAAAAAATCCATCGCATGGAATGTTTTGACATCAGCCATACAATGGGGGAACAGACAGTAGCATCCTGCGTTGTTTTTGACAGTAACGGGCCTGTGCGGACAGAATACCGCCGCTATAACATTACGGGGATTACTCCCGGGGATGATTATGCGGCAATGAACCAAGTTTTGCGCCGCCGTTATGGCAAGGCTATTGAGATGGCTAAAATACCCGACATCATCTTTATTGACGGTGGTAAAGGGCAACTTGCACAGGCAATTGAAGTTTTCGAGGGCTTGGACGTTGAGTGGAACAAAAACCAGCCCAAATTAATTGGTGTTGCGAAAGGAAGTGATCGCAAAGCCGGGCTGGAAACTTTATTTTTCAAGGCAGAAGGGGAGGGATTGGCATTGCCGCCGGATTCTCCTGCATTACATGTGATTCAGCATATTCGGGATGAATCACACAATCACGCAATTACAGGGCATCGCCAGCGTCGAGAAAAAGTGAAAAAAACCAGCACACTTGAATCGATAGAAGGCATTGGTCCAAAACGTAGACAAATGTTGTTAAAATACATGGGGGGGTTACAGCCCTTACGTAACGCAAGTGTAGAAGAGATCGCAAAAGTACCTTCTATTTCATATGCATTGGCAGAAAAAATCTATAATGCGTTGAAACACTAAGAGTATTGATGCACCATACTAATAAACTTTACCTGGCCAGATAGTTACTAAGCATTATGCAATTAAATATACCAACATGGCTTACCTTATTTCGTATTGCCTTAATCCCGTTCTTCGTTCTGGCATTTTATCTGCCGTTCCAATGGGCACCGATGTTATGTGCTGTAATTTTTGTTATTGCTGCGGCAACAGATTGGTTTGATGGCTTTCTTGCCCGCTTATGGAAACAGACAACACGATTTGGCGCGTTTCTTGATCCGGTCGCGGATAAGATAATGGTTTCTACGGCACTGGTATTGATAGCGGAGCATTACCATTCGTGGTGGATTACATTGCCTGCTGCAATAATGATTGCCCGTGAAATCATCATCTCCTCCCTGCGTGAATGGATGGCTGGGTTAGGAAAACGCAGTAGCGTCGCTGTTTCGTGGATGGGGAAAATCAAAACCACAGCACAAATGGCAGCATTGGTTGGCTTACTGTGGCGTCCTTGTACCGAATTTGAAGTTGGCGGATTCATCTTATTATACATTGCTGCGGTACTGACACTTTGGTCAATGTTTCAATATTTGAGCGCTGCATGGGGTGATTTGCGTGAAGGTTGATCGAAATGACGTAAAAATCACCGAACGAACGGGTTTTATAAATAATTGTGTTGACTCATTTCGTGAAATAAGTAGAATGCAACGCATCGAACGGCACATGAGGTTTACGAAGTAAGTTAAGTAAATCAACAAGTTCGAAACGGTGCGGGAATAGCTCAGTTGGTAGAGCACGACCTTGCCAAGGTCGGGGTCGCGAGTTCGAGTCTCGTTTCCCGCTCCAAAACAAAGGCGCGTTGGCAGAGTGGCCATGCAGCGGATTGCAAATCCGTCAACCTCGGTTCGACTCCGGGACGCGCCTCCAGATTCAAGCCCAGGTGGTGAAATCGGTAGACACAAGGGATTTAAAATCCCTCGGCTGTAAGGCTGTGCGGGTTCAAGTCCCGCCCTGGGCACCAAA
>NZ_VCDN01000065.1:0-17653 GCF_033949405.1 Xenorhabdus santafensis
CTTCTTACCTTACCTGACGGCAGGTTGATAACCAGCCAATCTCTCTCTTTTGCCAATGGTATCCGATCCAAGGTAATAGTATATCGCCTCGACATCTCCTGAATACGCCCACTCCTTCCTGCCCCTGACAGTAAATTATCCGATACACAAATAAGGTAGCCCGGCAAGGGAATGCTCCCCTCCAGTCCAACAGTGAAGTTGACTGTTCGGTCAAATTCATTGGTGTGCAACACCCATTTGCCACGCCGGATGGCTTCACTTTGGCTGGTACAACCGATGGCGGTGATGTCAGCCTGCCGAATACCGTAGCGGCGTATCAAGCGGTGTTCAAACACGGGTTCAATAGCATCCTGATAGCCGTTCTGTGGATCAGACCAGCTCACCATGGCCGTGGAATAATGGGTTTTCTCACTGCTGCTGGAATAAGTAAATTTGCCGTCACGTACATTGGCACAGGTAAAGAGATAATCCATGTCTCGGGGCATGTCCGCCAGCACGTTCATGTTATTATTAGCCCAGAAAGTCATGCCCCGGAAGATCCCCGCAATGTCACGCAACACAGCCCAAGCGTCTTCCTGTGACTGGATATAAACATTGCAAGTGAAACGTGGCTCTTCACCGCCTTCACCATCCGGTACCATCTGATCACAATATTGAGCGATGCTATACAAATCCCATTTTGCCAGATTCAGATTTTCCGCTTTCATCCGGGTACCTATGCTGAACCGATCATTGATCATCAGGTCATACAACACCCATGCCGGATTATCGCTCCATGCCCATTTGAAGGTGCCATCCCAGTCGCCATAATAAATACGACGACGTCGTTCCAAAGAATAATTACGTGGCACTCGAATGATGCGCATTTTGGGTTCGCAAGTGATTTGTGGGATATTACGAAACTGTTTGGCATCAAACTGAACAAATAACAGAGCCGTTTCTGGGTAGCTTAATTTGACGTCTATGACCTCGGTGATGGCCTCCACCACCATGGTATCTGCGATTCGATTGCTGTTCTGTTTTGGTGTCAACCGTCGAAGGCGCACCTGCCACCCCGAATAGGCCTTAGGTAAATCCACCCGATGGGAACGTTCGTATTTGGTGGTAGTTTTGCCATCCACTGCGGTTTTCAGAATTTCCTCAAAAGCACCGCCATCAATGGCAAGGTCAATAGCATATTCAATACGGTGGCCCACCGTGTCCCCGTTCTCTTTTTGCCTCTGTAATTGGGGCCACGACAGTCGCAGACGCACCGCCGACAGCTGAGTATCGGTCACCGTTGTCATCCATGTGTTGATTAATTCAGCGCTGATTGTTCGAGCATTTTCGACCGCTGGCATACCAGGGATGTACGTCTGATGGGGAGTACCGGGGCGAAATTCCCACTTCACTCCTTCAAAATTGGGTCTGCCGCCGGAACCAACCAGCGGCGTGTTATCCAAAAAAATACGACTGCCATCCAGCTCTCCCGCAAACTCCCCTTCACCAAGGGCAAGGATGATTTTGGTATAAGAAGTGGATTGTAAGGAGTCAGGAGCTTCCACGGGAGCGCGCGGTTGCTGACGCCCACCTTTATTACCTTGAATGGGCTGCTTTTCCATATTTTATCCTCAGAACGTTATTGCTGATCTTCCGCGTAAATACCCGCTGAAATGATGGCACCGCCAATACGGCGCCTACCGTAGCCGATGGGGACAGGGTTACCTTGTGCAACGGTATTCACCGGACTACCGAATGCATAGGATGGTTTATTGTCAGGGTCTTCACGTCGGGCCAACCCACCCGGCATTGGCGACAGCATTTGCACCACACCGCCCAACATCATGCCAACACCGGACATGATCATCGGTGCCCCAAACGGGGTAGCCCATAAAAACGCCCCGGCAACTACCATTACAGCACCGAGTATCGTCTGAAAAATTCCCGCTTTTTTGCTGCCAATAATCACCGGCGCAATGCGGATATCGCCTTCACCGGGAAAGGTCAATTCGTCATGTTGAAGATTACGTTTACCGTTGAACACGGCGAAGGTGAATCCACGCTCTTTTGCTGTTAATAGAAAACGTTCAAAACCGTCAATCAAGACAGATAACGCCCGAATCGCTTCCTGTGGGGTAGAAACAGCCAGTTGATGTATCCGCCCGAAGCGAGCACCAAGTACGCCGTATAACCGGATAGTGCGAAGTGTATTCATGCGATAATCTCAATCGAAAGAGAATGGCGTAGCGTAATAATGGTGCGTTCCTGCCAGTAACCATGGTAGGGTTCTCGCTTACTGAGCTGCCCGTACAAATGGTGCAACATTAGCCCGTCCCCCAAATAAACACCGGCATGATTGGGCTCATTAGCCTGTACCTGCATAATGATGACATCTCCTGCCTGTAATTTGCCCCGACACGCTATAAATCCGGCAGCAGTATAGTGTTTCATATACAGGTTTTCGCCCCGAACCCACCAGCTATCGGAGCGTTCAAAATCAGGGAGTTCAATAGCCCGTTCTAACTTGTACCAATCACGTACGATGGCATAACAATCCCAAATACCATGCACGAACGGACGGCCAATTAATGGCTTAATGCCTTCCATTGGCATCAGGGTACGGATATCCCCTTCCGGCCACGAAACAATCACCCAAGGCATTTGTGACAGATCACATTGGGCAATATCCAACTGGCTCGGTTGTGTCGTTGCATCGGGATGGCTGTGAACAATGGCAACAATCGTGCCTTGGTCTTCAGCCGCTAAATAATCTTCAGGATGAATAATGAATTGTTCAGTGGGTGACGATGCGGTATTGCGACAAGGAAGGTAGCTCTGCCGACGGCTCTGTTGAATGACCAGCCCGCAGCATTCATTCGGGTAGACAGCTCGGGCATGTGCCATGATGGCTCTGATAGTATGTTTTCGCAGGATTTTCATGGTCATCGCCTCAGCAGCGCCGAACCGGGGAAACCGCCAAAAGGCAATTGTTCCGTGCCACCAAAGCGTTTTTTGCAATCACTCATTAGCCCTCCACAGCTGTCTTTCGCCGGGTCATCGGTCGGATAGCCGCTTTCATCAAAATAGCGGGTTCCGGTATAGCCACATGGCGATTTTCGGTATTGTCCGCGAATGCACCACGTGCACAGGCTGTGAATTTGCCGTGTCGGGATTTTAATGCCCTGTAAATCGGCGGGAGAAGAGAGGGAAAACTGGATACTTTCATTATCTTCCTGAGTTTTATTGTCGATGTAGAAAACATTGACTTTTTCCTGTGTTGGATCGGCTTGAGGATTTCCGTTGGGGAAATTGCGGGCATCGAGATAATGCGCAAAGGTCATGCGGATCGTGACACGCGCTTGTACCATGTTTTGATAAGCCAAACACAGCGCACTGAGCGTGCCATCCAGATTGGCCACATTAAGAGTCGGTGTCACCGCCCGACCATCACTGGTGACTTCCAGCCCTTCGATGCTGACGGGCCACGGTTTATATTCAACACCCTGCCACCAGAGGGATTTCATCGGCAAATTCCCGGCATTTTCCAGTTCGGCCTCGGTGTAAGCGATAGGGTGATTGTGAAAATACAGCTCTGGCCCACCAAACGCTGAACCGTCAACAGTAAACAATAAGACTTTGCTCCCCGGTTCAAGTTGCTGGAGAGTTGCATTGATTGTCATAGTAAAATCTCTTAGGGGTGATAGATACGAGTGAAAGTCACTGAAAGCGTGAAATAAGCGCCATTGGCTTGAATATTGAATTTTCCTGCCTGATATAGCCCCAGCTCCGATAACGGGTTACGCCATTTGAATGAGCGCCAGCCCTGATGTTCACGTAGAAAAACCATAATCGGTTGTATGTCAGACAGTGCACCGACAAAAGACAACGGCCAGCTTTCGCGTTGCGCGTTGATCCCCTCGCCTGAAGTTTGTTTATAACCATCACCAAACTGGACAGAACGTACAATCGGTTCAAACTCCCCGACCGCACCGATCCTGGCAGGGAAATCAAACGTTTTTATCATTATCGGCCTCCTTTAATCGCCACACTGAGTTCACCGCCTTGATTTAAACTTTTATGCAGCAAAAATTTGAAGCGCTGATCGACGAACTTCGCAATATCCTGCCCGGCAGACTCCATACCACGGGAGGTTTTCGTGTCGTGGGTACCATCGGTATGGATCACAATATGAACCGTATTGAAAGTTTGGTTGCCCGAATTGCTGGTGGCCTGCACACCCAGCTTACCGTCAGTGCCACGTTTTAAGGGCAAGATCGCTTCTGGCCCTGCTTCTCCCATCACCCCGCCGCCTTTAGCAAACTTAAACAAAGTCGGGCTGCTGACAATTTGCCCGCTGTACTGACTTAAATCCGCAGATTGATAAACACCACCTTTCGCATTCATGATCGGGCTCTTCCAGACATCCGGACCCATCGTTGTACCAGAGCCTACCGAAGACAGACCACCTCCCGCTGAGGGTAATGCGCTGGCTCCCATTCCTCCCGTCGTTCCCCCAAAGAAACCGGAGATCGCTTTGGTTATCAGTGACTGCATGGCAATACGCACCAAATCCTGAATGATGGATTGCGCCAGCGATGCCGAGAGCTCCTTCATAGATTCCGAGAATGACTTAGTGCCCATCAGCATCCCGCTCAAGGCATTGCCTGACCGCTGCTCAACCACATCCAGCAAATTCATTTGTATTTTTTGGAAATCGCCCTGTGCGCCGTACAGCTCCTTGGCCGCCGCAAGCTGTGTATCTTTGGAACGCGTACTGGCGGCAGCAACCAGTTGCTCATAACGTTCTTTCTGAATAATCCCATTTTGGTAATAGGCGTCATAAAGTGCCGTCTGTTCGGTTAACTGGTTTTTCAATTGGACTAATGGGTCAACGTCCCCTGCGATATCAAGGCGCGGAGCAGTAATCTGCTTCGCCTGCTCGATCAGTTTTTCTTTGACGGAGGTTTGGTAAATTGCCTTGCTGGCTGACAGGTACTCTTGCTCTGTCAGCAACCGTGCATCATAAATGGCCTTGAGTTCCTGGTTGGCTTCTTTCTCCTGACGGGTAAGCGCTTGTACCGGGGCGTATTTTTCTGCCAGCGCCATGCGCTGTTTTTGGTGGTTTTCAGCATTCAGGGTGGTCAAGCGAAGAATTTCATTCTGGGAAACCACACCGGATTTGCCCACTTCATAGAGTTTTTTCTGGGTTTCCCGCTCGCTTAAAATGATGCGCCCCAAGCTGGTTGCGTGAGTTTGTTCAATCTCCTTGCGCAATTGCAGATACAGATTAAGAGATTGCTTTCCTTGTTTACCTTTATCATCATCGCCCGAACCTCCTCCTGTCCATGGATTGTCATTATTGGATTCTGATTGAGGAGGCTGATTGTATTTACCACTTGATAAAACAGATTCCGCATTTCTGAGGCTTTCTTTTTTTGCTGCAAGATCTTTTGCTATATCTTCCAAGTCTCCTTGGTTTTTACGGCGTTTCTTTTCGTATTCAGCAGGGCTTTCATCAAACCAATCCACAAGAAACCCTAACCCACTACCCTGTATATCCGCCATGTTGGATTGTCGTTTTTGGGAGTACCTTACTGATTCACCATAAAGCCTTTTTTGCTCCTTTTCTAAAACCCGAATATCCTCTTTGATGTCATCCATGCGGATTTCTAGTTTTATTTTTGACAATTGTTGCAACTGTGCAATGGTCTCTACTAGTGATCCTTTTAAGCTATCAACTTTAGCCTTTGCTTCTCTAACGCTATTACTAAAATACAACACGGCAGATCCTGCCAGCATCGCCGCTCCAAGAGGCCCTCCAATCATAGCCCATGCACCACGAGCAAAACCCACGGTGCTGGACAGCGCCTGATAGGAGAAAGAAAGCCGGCGATTAGCCACTTCCAGCGCTTTCGTGGCTTTTTCCCTTTGTTTGAACGCCTCAGTCTCTTGCCTGAATAAGGCATTTTTATCCTTGGCATAATTGACGTAAATTCCGTGCTGGCGATTGGTGCTCTCGAGATATTTAATATGCTTGTGTTGCGCTTCCGTTGAATGAATCGTGGCATTCGCCTGCTCAATAGTGCGCCTTGCGGTTTCTGCCTGCTGTTTGGCGGTATCACGGGTCGCTTTTTCGGTCGCCCGCCATGCATTGACATTTTCCCGTAACCCGGCGGTCATCTTGGTCGCCAAAATGGGCATCAAGGTATACAGGGCAACGTTCGCCACCAGATTAAAGTTTTCTGATAGCGTATTAATGGCACGGGTGGCACTTTGGACGCCCGATCGCAACGGTCCGTCGGCGCTCTGCCCGACTTTGATGGCTATCCCCTCAAAGGCGCTACTCAATACATCCAGATCAGCACTGAGATTCTTGGCTCTGTCCCCGGCTTGTTCATAAGCAACTTGTGTGCCGGTCAGTGATTGCTTTAATTTATCCAGCCTGCCCCGACCGATCATCAACTGAGAGGCCGCACTCACATTCGCTCGCCCGAACAACTTCGCCGCCTCCGCCGTGGACAGCTTTTTGCTTTTGAGATGATCAAGTGCGTCCCCCAACCCGACAACAGACGGCTTGAGTTTTTTATCGGTGGATTTCTCCAGTGCCAGAATCACGTTACGAATGGCGGTACCTGCTTCAGCCCCCTTAATTCCACCGGCCGCCAGTATCTGGATCACCGCATTGAGCTCTTCAAAACTGACCGATGCCTGTGCCGCCATCGTGCCACCGTTCTTGATGGCTTCGGCTGTTTCATTGATTTCTGACGCGCCATATTTCGCCCCGGCGGCTAATACGTTGATGTAGCGATCGGCCTCTGCCGCAGAGACGCCAAATTGGTTCAATGACAGCGCCAGCGCTTTGGTGGCATCGGGCAAATCAATACCGGAGGCCTGCGCCAGAATGACGGCTTTTTCCGTGGATTGCGCCAGAGCCGTGGTGCTTTTCAACAGCTCCGGTTTGGCGGACGCCATGAGTTTCAGGGCACCGGCAATCCGGGCAGCCCCAAACTCGGTGGTTCGCCCCAATTGTTGCGCAGCATAATCCAGTTGCTTTAACTGCGCGCCAGTGGCTCCAGTAATGGCGGACAAGTCAGACAGCGCCTGTCCGTATTTGCGGGTGGTCATCAGGATAGATCCCAGCGAAAAGCCGACACCGGACATGACGGCCAATTGACCGGCGACCGATTTAATCTGCTTGCCCATGGACTGGTAAGCGGACTCCACCTTTTTGGCGTCGTTTTTGGCTTTGCCAGCAAATCGTTCTGACTCTCGTCCTGCGTGACGGTAAGCGTCGGTGATTTGGGTGCGAAACGAGGTGGCATTGACCAGAAGGCCAACAGTTAATGTGGAGAGATTTGCCATGATTTAACCCAAGAGTTTCATGACCGCATCGCACTGCGTCTGCACCATATCACGGGGTGAAGATACGTGTGCAACAGGCGGACAGCCTGATTGTTTACGGTTTTTCAATCGGTAATAAGCCTGCCACTTGTTAAGCGTAGATGCAGGCAGAGACAGGATGCGATAGGGATCGATTTCGCCGAGCTGTTCAGCTAACGTGAAGGCAAAATGCAGCAACGGCGAGTGAATCAGTTTTTTTCGGCGTCCTCCAGTGTGCCGATGGAGTGACGTTTCACGGTCTGAATTGCTTCAATCAGGGTGGCGTTATCGTGGATGGCCATCAACTCTTCTGCGGTGGGCAGGCCAACCTTATCAATGGATTTCCCCTTATCATCCACCAGACAATCCAACACCATTTGGATATTCAGACGAGAAGCTTCGCGTCCGTCTCCAGCATCACTTAACTTTTCCGTTTTTTCTTCCAGTTCCAGTAATTCCAGTGCCGTCATCCGGCGCAGGTTGATTTGCGTACCAAAAAGTTCCACCGCTTTAATTTGCGGACGAGGAGTAAGTAAGGACGCTTTCAGTGCTTTCATTGGTTCATTCCTGTTTTCTTATCTGTAATACCCCAAACGAGGTTGTTTAGTTTGCCTTTGACGGTGATTTGGATCACTTCACTCGCCGGGGCATTAATGTCGTTCATTTCCCAACCGGACAATGCCAGCACCATCGTAGCGGTACGCTTATTCGGCAGAGCAATGTAAAACTGCACGGTTTCGCGCTGCTCGGCGGCATTCAGGAATGCGGTAAAATCAACATTCTCCGGGTCATCAATAAAACCCAATGATTTTTCCGGCCCCTCCGGCATATCGGAAATAAACTGTTTATTGGTATCCATCAACGTGGTGCAGTCAATGAAGCTGCCGGTCAGTCCGGTCGCACCCAGTGCCTTACAGTTAATTAGCGCTTTCATCTGATCCACGGTGTCGCCGGGCTTACCAAATTTGACCACCGTACCCGCAGGTAAAACGGCATATTCAGGGGAGGTTGGCATCGTGTAAGACTCCAATAGAAGTTATTAATGGTAACCGGACAAGGCATCGCGGATTTCCTGTGCAAGCACCTTCATCACGGCGGTTTTGTTGTAGTCCAGCGCTGGGCGAATAAAGGGTTTCGGCACTTGCTTAATCGTGCCCATTTCCTGCGCCAGTGCTTTCATACGATGGGGTTGGGTGGGGCCAACGCTGATCATCACCCCACCCTTGTATTTCTTCGATTTTGTTGAACGAATCCGAATGGCATCCCGCATATGGGGGCCATCACTTTTCCGGTCATAACCCGCGTGGGTGGCCATATCTTCTTTCACAATATTCATTGCGGTCTTCCCGGCCTTGCGCAGGATTTGGGTCTGGAGGTCACTGTCCAACGTTTGCAATTTGCGTCCTAGTTCTGCCCATCCTACCGTTTGTGCTGTGATCATACCGAGTTCTCCGTGTAAGTGATGATAAAGTCCCGGGTGATACGGTAACGCTTGCGATTTTCCGTCAGCTCTTCCGCTTCCTGTTGCAACATCCCGCGTGAAACAGTTTGTACCGGGTAACGACCAAGCCTGCTATGCTGCACGGATTCCCATGCGGAACGGATTTTCGCTTCCAGTCGCAAGGCCTTGGTGTAATCGTTCAGCAACATAATGCTGATTTGGAAACGCGCTTCGATTAATGGCGAGGCCGCCAACCCAATGTTGAATCGGGGATCGCTGATGCGCTGATAGGTCACTCCCTCTAATACCGTAGAAGGCAATATCAGTGGATAAACCGGCAGGTTCGTTAGCCGTTCTAAATCGGCTTTAAGTTCAGGTTCTATCATGGTGCACATACGCCTCCGTGGTGATAACAGCACGGTCGGTGCGGTTGCGGTCCACTATACGAATGGTAAACAGTCGGCCTTGATGTTCAACCAACCAATGAGGTTCAACGTCCTTTCTTGGCCTAACTGTAAATTGTTGCACTTCGATCACTTGCTGCTGATCAGCAGTGCGGATTTTCCGGTTGGACAGGGCTTCCGCTCGTGCCCATGTTTCAGTGACATATTCCCGCCCAATGATTTCAGCACCCAAGTCATCTCGGTTTTTTACAGGGCGAAACAGTTTAATACGATAGCGAAGTGAGCCAGTTTTCATTGGCATTCTCCTATAGCGGAATAAATCGGTAGGGTTCCAGCAACGCTTTGAATCCGGTGGGTAAAGATTGTGCCTCCCGGTTTTCATACCAGTAGCCGACCGCCAGCATAATCGCCAGTGCCACATCATCGGTCGCTAACAGGCCGTCCTGATCCTCCTTCGGCACCGCGTTCTCATACAAGCGACGGTTGAGATAGCTTTCGGCTCGTTTAATGGCGGCACGAGCGTAGGTGTCTAATAAGTTATCTTCGGTGTGGTTATCACTGTCGATACGACATTGCTGCCGGAGCAAATCAAGCGTGGGAAAAGACATGTCATCTCCTGATAATACGGTGATCACGCCTTGCTTTCTGGTGCTTTCAGCAGTTTCACGGCATTGCTGTCCACCAGCAAAGAACCGACCCGTTTGGTAGTGTAGAAGTGAATAAACGGCTTGTGGGTGTACGGATCACGCAGCATGCGCACCCCCATGCGATCTAAGATGGTGTAGCAGCGTTTAAAGTTACCGAACGCCACCGGCACGACACCAACACCCAAATCCGCAAACTGTTCGTTTTCTGCGATACCGTAGCCCAGCAAAGCAGAGGGCTGACCTAATTGCAGACCCGGCTGCCACAGGTAGTTGCCTTGACTGTCTTTTAGAGTGCGTATCTGAAACAGCAGGTTGTTGTTCATCATAAACTTCGCCCCGTTACGATACGGCTTGCGCAGGCTGTAAATCAATTTCAGGATTTCGTCTGCCGTCACCTCGGTCGGCTTTTTCAGCAGTAGGTGTTGCAACGTACCCCATTTACGGTTCTTGTCGTCCTGTGCTTCACTGTCATACGCCAGTAAACCTTTTGGCTTGTTCTTGCCGTCACCGTGGGTAAATGCACTTTCCTCCTGCTCGGCAAACTCCTGTGTCAGTTCAGACGAGATAAAGGCTTCCACATCGAAAAAGGCATCATCCAGCATGGTCTGGGTGGCGGCTGGGTTGCCGTAAATTTCACCCCATGTCGGTTCGATTGGCGCCAGCTTCGATGTTTTGGTTTCCGGACGCTCATCGGTTTCACCGACCCAGCCACTGTTGGTGCCACCCTGATTGATCAATCGCTTGAAGTTGGGGTTACCGACCGACACCACATTACACTCAGTACGCATCACCACTTCGTCTTTCAGGGCATTGATGATATTGCGGTCCAGCTCTTCCGGCACGGCATAACCGCCTTCAGGATCGGTCGTGGTCTGCATCGCTTTTTGCTCCAGTTCTGCCAGCCCGTCTTCGCGCCCCTTGCGGATAAATTGAGCAAATGCGGTTTTATGCTCACTGACTGCCTTGCTACTACCACCTACCGGACGTTTCAACCCAGCCAGTTCTTCTTCCAGCGCGGTTTTCAGGGTATCCAGCTCGCTGAGTTTGCCGTTCAAGTTTTCCACCTGCCCGGCCAGTTTGCCTTTTTCCGCCTCAATCGCCTCAATGCGCTGGTCATTCTTCTGCCGGAACTCGTCAAAACGTTGCTGAATTTCCTGCGCGACTTGCTGGACGTCTTTGATTTCTACAGTCATGAAATAAACTCCGTGTTATTTAAAATTTAAGGATTTCAGTGCATTCAATGCAGACACCGTTTCAGCGTCACGCAGAGACAGTGCCTCATAGCCCTCAGCCATAAATGTCTTTGCCTGAGAGCGCGAGAGTCCAACATCGCGCAGGACGCGTTCAATATGGCTGGGATTAGGAATATCGCCGCGGGCAAAAACCGATTTAACGTTGCTCACTCGAGCCTCATCGTTGGCGGGAAAGGTCACTAAGCTCACTTCCCATAAATCGAGATCCTTGAGTAGAAAAGACGCTTTGGTTCGGTCATATTCCCAATCTTTCAGCACATAACCGATGGACAAGCCGGAGAGTGACCCCGCTTTCATATGGGCGTGTGCCCGTCTTGCCAGCGGATCATCCTCAATCAGCAATCGCCCCTTGAGGTACAGCCCGGTTTCGTCTTCTTTCATTTCGGTATAGATACCAATGGGTTCATCCATCCTGTGCTGCCAAAGCAAGGCAGGTAAGCTGCCTTTTTCTCCCCATTGTTTCAGCGTATTGGCAAACGCACCGGGCAAAACGATATCATCGGTACTGTCTTTCAGTCCGAATACCGAGCCATACCCTTCAAACTCGCCGGAATCACTGACAGATTTAATCTTCAGGGGCATATCAAATCGTTGCTTGGTCATCATCGGCATGGGTTTCTCCCTCTGGCTTCTGAGCATGTTCAGGTTTCGTGGTCATGTTCATCGGCGTAAGATAAATATCACCACCCTCGCGCGGGTTGAGTTCTTCCAGTTCCCGACATTCGTTCGGCGCGTAAATACCCCAGTTAATACCGGTGGCATAGGCTTCAAAACGGGATTTCATATCTCCACGCAATAACGCACCCGTGTTGAATTTGGCGTAGAATCGCCCCTGTTTAGAGGTCTTAACCAATCCGGCATTAATGCGCTGTTCAATCCGGGTGAGGTACGGCACCAGCGAGTAGTTGATAAAGCCGATCCCCAGATTTTCTATATTGTTAAAGGTGGCCCGGTCGGTGTTCTGCACCATGTGCAGCGGCACCCGAAAGATGCGGCAGATTTCCTCAAGCTGAAACTTACGGGTTTCCAGAAACTGCGCATCTTCGGCGGATAAGCTGATTTGCTTCCATTGCAGCCCCATCTCCAAAATCATCGGCTTGTGGGCATTGACCAACCCCTGATGACGAGCTTCAAAATCTGCCTTCAAGCGTTTATACGCCTCGTCTTTCAATGCCTGATCCGTTTGCAGTACGCCACTGGTGACGGCGCCATTACCGAATAATCGTGATCCATGCTCTTCGGTCGCCAGCCCTAACCCGATGGCTTGCCGGGCGTAGGTTATGGGACTTAATCCAGTTAAACCATCCAGAGTAAAAATGCGCACATGCCAGAGTTCCTCCTGTGTTAGTGTCCGACTTTCTCCGCTCGGGAAGATCACCTGATATTCCGGCTGCCAGCCACGGTTCAATTTGGGAACGACGGCACCCGGATCGATCGGCAGTAATTCCACCACTTCCCCCAGTACCTTGACTTTGTAAGCGTAGAAATTCCCCCGCAAGCACAAGCTGGCAATCAGCAACTCCCAGAATTCCTGTGGGGTCATGTAATTATTGGGTTTGATTGACAACAGTTTATGCAGCCGTTCGTTAACGGCACGACGGTTACCTCGTTCTAACTGTTCATACAGCGAACAGGGCAACATACCGACCGATTCCGCCAGTACCCGAACACAACTGAACACGGCGGTGAGCTGCATGGCTAACTGCGGACTGACCCGCCGTCCGCTGTAAGTGTCATAGGAAAGACCAATCAGTTCACTTAAATCACGGGAGGTCATGAGCTCAGCGGATTTGCGAAATAACCCGGGGAAAAACATCAAGCCTCCTTATCGGATTTTTGGCTCAACATGCGTGAAACCAGATACGACCAGCCGAGGCACAACACACCAAGCACTATAAATCCGGCGGCAGGTAACAGCAGCCATGCGCCATAAGACAGTAAAGCACCGCCCGCCAGCCCGATTAGCAGGGCTGCCACAATGAATATTTTCATGAAAAGACCTTAGAGTGAGCGAACACCGTAGGAGAGCAAATGATCTGAAAGACTGGGTTCTTCGTGCAAAATAGCCCGCCCCATCGCCATAATCAGCGCCACCGCGCCATCAATTTTGCTGTCTTTATGCTCTTTGATGGGCCGCACAATGTCATCATTGCCCCCCATCGTTTTCCCGACGACATTGCTGATACACCAAGACATAATCGGATGACCGTCATGGTGGAAACGCCCGGATTGGATGGCGGCCTCCAACTCTTTCATCGGATCACTCATATGAGTGAAATTCTGGGTAATGATGATCGGATTAATTCCCTCATCCGCCAGCGCATGAGATAAACCCGTTGCCCCAAAGGGATCAATCGGGGCTTCATTGACCGGATTCAGATGGCAGGCAAGTTTGGCTTCTTCAAGGATGTAGCGGTAATCCACCTCGGCACCTTCTGTGATGGTCAACAATCCCATTTCCACCCATTTCTGAAAACGTTCTGCACTACGGCGGTTCTCATTTTGCTCCACGCTGTAAACCGTCTCATACGGCACCCAGAAACGCGGGGCAACACTGTAAAAATGGCGCTTGCCATCGATATCACGCGAAAAAAGCCTCGCCATACTATTCATATCCAACTTGCGGGCTAGGTCAAAAGCCAGAAAACAAGGCTGGCCCTCAAATTGCTCCAGTGTCAGTGAGGTATCTTCGCACTGTTTCCAGTTCACCATATTGAAGTAAGCCTCCCGCGCAGACACCCAGATATTCAAGTGCTTGGTTTTAAAGACGCTGGCTAAACGCGGGTTATTCAGAGCGCGTTGTTGCTGACTCAGTAAAAAATCAGCATAAACTGAGATGCCCATATTGGGATTGGCTTTTCGTAATACCGCCGGTGAAGTCCAATCATCCCCCTCATCCACGGTATAGACCACCCCGAACAGCTCCTCGTTGGGTACATTGCCGGACAGCATCTCAACCACTTCGCGCCGCTTGTCATAACACGGGCCTTCAATGTTGTAACCAGCGGTGGTGATCGCCCACATCAGCGGCTGACGCCGTGCCCCCATCCCCGTCAGCATCGTGGTGTACAGGTCGTCGGTATCATGCTCATGGTATTCGTCCACAATCGCGCAACTGGGGGACTGCCCGTCACCGGGGTTACCAATCAGCGGCTCGAAACGTGCCCCATCCGCCGGGCGATTCAGATTGGCAGCATTGACTTCAATCCCGAATGCCTCCACCAACATTGAAGTACGCTTGCACATCAATCGCGCTGGCCGGAACACCTCCCACGCCTGTTTCTCGGTCGTGGCACCGGAATAGACTTCCGCCCCAAACTCGTCATCACAAGTAAAACAATAGAGTGCCACACCCGCCGAAATCGCCGACTTGCCATTTTTACGGGGAATTTCGGTGTACACCTCGCGAAAGCGGCGTAACCGGCTGCCTTTATGTATCCAGCCAAAGACCGAACAGACAATAAACAGTTGCCACGGTTCCAGCGTGATCGGCATCCGCTTAAACGCCCATTCACCTTTGGTGTGCGGTAGTAGCTGGATAAATTTCGCGGCACGTTCTGCTAGATCCTTATCAAACCGGTAGTTGAACTGGTTATTCTTTTCCTGATGCAGATTATCCAGATGCCGCTGACAGGCTTCCCTGACATAACGACCGACTTCAATTTTGCCGCGCACGACATCACGAACATATTGGTTCGCCGCATTGACATTCGGATAGGATTTACGGCTCATGATGAAATCATCCTCATAAACGGATTGTCCGTTTTGGCCTGACCTGCCGCCCCAATCAGGCGCTGACGACTGCTCGGATCTAATCCCAACATTGAGCCGGTGGTATCCATTTCAGACTGCTGCTCTTTTTTGGCCGTCAGCTCCGGGTTTTTAATTGGCCCACCCGTTGCACCGGTGACCGTATTCCCTTGCCGGGCGATATTTATTACAGCATTTCGCCAGAACTGGTAAGCCACACACCAGCGTTCCAATGCTGCGAGATCCGTGACGCAAAGTAACCCTTGCGTACATAATTCTTTGCTGGTCAGCTCCCACATCACCACGGCCAGCGACATGTCATTGTCGGCAAACCAGTCTGGAGGTGAAACACTCGCCAGTGGCGTAAAGCTCGGTTCATCCCGGTTCAATTTGCGCTTGCCCGGGTTGCCCGCCAGTTCCTTGCGTGCCGTTGGCTTGGGGCGACGACCTGATTTCCTCGCGGTTCCCGCCATACACAACACCTCCCGTGATTCAAAAACAGTAAAAGAGGGGGTAAAAAGGTATCGGATTTAAATTTCATTTTTCGCGGAGATAAAAAAAGCCCCAAGGTGGCAGTCCCTTGGGGCAAGAGTGGCAGAGATTTGACCCGCCCCTCCCCTATCTTGTTCGCAACCGTAATCGCTCCGTGGCGGTTTTGCGTCGATGGCAAGGCCAACACAACAATTCCAGATTCGATATCGCATCCGTTCCGCCATGGGCTTTCGGTGTGATGTGGTCTACAGTGGTGCCTGTGACGGAACGGCTCTCCCGTAAACATTGCTGGCATAAGTTTTTGTCACGTTGTTTCACTGTTGTCCGTAGCTTATCCCATTGGCTGCCATAGCCGCGTTCATGTCGGCTTTTGCCTTGCTGGTGAGATTGCCAGCCTGTGTGCTGGTGGTCAGTACAGTAGCCACTGCGGTTAATGGTGGTCTTGGGGCAACCTTGCATGCGGCAGGCTCTGGGGATGCGGGGTGGCATGTTTTGCCCTCCATAGATTTACTTCATAGCTATCACGATTCCCTGAATCAGGATGGCATTACAGTCCGTCTCTCCTGCTGTCACACCGCTTTGTCTGCCTACGGCGGATGTTGCTAATTATGATCCGTCCTACACGGCGGCATGAGTTATTGCTTTAACCACTCAAGGGAATGGGTAAAGAAATATTGTGTTTGGTTTCAATAGGTAACAAATAGTTAAGGTTTATTCGTTTGTTTTGTGGTGGAAATGGGGGTAGAGATTATAGTTAATCTGTTATTTTTTGGAGATGGTTATGGTGTTTACTGGTCGTCTCTCATTGAGAGACTATTTCGAGTTTTTAGTTAGAAAAGGCCTTTTAAAGGAGCATAAAATACCACCTCCTTCTTCTTTTCCGTTACCTAACAGTATCAGTATTCCTTCAAATCTCAATTTTATAACCTCATTATGCGTCAGTTGGTTCAATATAGAGGACTTGTTATACGTAGATCCCAACACAGGAGAAAGGGAAGATGTAAATCGAGCCATTAGTAGTGACCATAACACTCGAACTAAAAGTTCAGTCATTTTTAGGTTAATATCACTTGGTTTTGAAAGCTATATTCCTGGCATAGGTTACAAATCGCACACATCTCAGCAACCAAATCGTTACAACGATGATTATGTAGAACTTCATTGCTCATACTTAGCAAGAGTTGGGTATCATGAATATAGATTACCACCTCATGAGCGCAGCATTACGATAGAAATCTACAGAACGAATATGCTTGCAAACCTTATCTACCACACAAATAATGTTAGTCTTCGTGTTGATAAAAATAGGATTATTAATTTTTAACATGAACATTCATTTCAGCCCTTGGTCTTGGAGGCTGCTGACACCACCCTAGAATTATTTGCTCTGGGGGGAAATATCCACTCTCTGATTCCAAGTATCTTCTGCTTCTTTGGCTGTCAGATAACCAAATGTACACATGTCACACGAGTAATTTGAGCAGTGGATTGAATACCCTTCCATATCGCCATCTGGGTAGTGATGAGCTTCGCTTCCACAAAATGGACACGGCTTGAGTTCATTTGCCATTATTATCTTTCCTCACACTCTGCCTTCACATAATCCTGCAAATACTTCAGTTTTGCTCGGTCGTTGATGATGCCTTCTCGGATATCGAGAACAGTTGATCCAGTTTCTCCAGTGAGTTCGACGGTGGTTGCATTGACCACGCTGCTGGAGGGAGTGGTTTCAGGCACGGGGCAATTGGCCTTGATGCGCAACTTGCGACGACCAGCGGCAACATCAGCCCGAAGAGTGTCGATTTCAGTCTTGGCATTGGCGAGTTCCTGAGTGTGTTTGCTATCCAGTTCATGTAGCATTTCAATATGCGAGTTCTGGTAATTAATGGTATCGGTCAGTTGCTGGATTTCAGTTATCTGGTCGTTATTGATGCCAAGCTGCTTTTTATATCCAGAGCGGTATAGGAAAGCTGCTGCTGAGGCAATCATCAACGCAATAATCGTACCCTTGGTGACATTGAGCTTCATGATAAAAACATCTGGCGTTCAGATGCCCTGCGATTATCCAATCCACGCATAACCTTACCTGCTGCTTTATTCCATCGGGAAAGCTCTGCCGCTGCGCCTGTGTAGTCACCTTGATTGAGTTTCTTCAATAACGTAGAACTGGAGAAGTTACCGCTGCCACAATTGAATATAAATGAGCACAGGGCATCGAACTGACCTTGATTCAAAGGAACTGTAACCCATTGTCTTAATGTGGCGTAAATAGGTTGGAGATCATCTTGTAAGAATGCTTCAGCCTGC
>NZ_VCDN01000066.1:0-6800 GCF_033949405.1 Xenorhabdus santafensis
TTTGGTACTAATTGTCAACTAAAGCACGGATGGCAAACACTACTCTGGGACGAGTCAATATCACCAGTATTGAGTGATATCTGGTGGGATTTATGTTGATTCTGAAGGTTGAAAATATGTTAAAAAAACAAGACAGGCAGTGGACAAAAAAACAGCGCCACCACCTCAAATGGGTGGCATGGGCGAATATCTTTGCGCAGGTCGCCTTTCCCGTCGCGGCAGCGTTTACTCCTGCTGTGGCAAGCGCCAAAAGTGAGTTTCAAGCCCGGGAAAACCAATCGCATGCCGGGAAAACTCGCCCTTACCGATTGAGCGCGGGCGAAAGCGTTAAAACCGTGGCAAAACGTCATGGCCTGACCGTCACGGAGCTGAAAAAACTCAACCAACAGCGGGAATTCCATAAACCGTTTGCGAAATTGGGTGCCGGCGACGAAATTGACGTACCGCAATCCTCATCTGATCGGTTGCTGGCTGACAGTCTGAAAGCCGCGGCTGACGCACCCGTTACAGGAAATAACACCGAACGTTGGCTGGCAAGCACCGCATCCCAAGCGGCAAGCATGATAAAAAGCGGCAACATGGTGGATAATGCCAAAAACCAATTGCGCGGCATGGCAGTCAATGAAGCCAATCAAGCGGTACGAAACTGGCTGCAACGTTACGGTAACGTCAAAATTCAGGCCAATATGGATGATCGCGGGCGGCTGGACGGCAGCCAGTTCGATATGCTGCTGCCGCTGTACGATACCGCAAAACACCTGACATTTACCCAATTTGGCCTGCGCCATATCGACAGCCGTACCACAGCGAACTTTGGTCTGGGCCAGCGCCATTTCTTTGATGATGGCATGATCGGTTATAACGCTTTCCTCGACCACGACATTACCCGCGACCATACCCGTTTCGGTCTTGGAGCGGAATATGCCCGTGACTTCATGAAATTCGCGGCCAACGGCTATTTCCGCGCCAGTGGCTGGAAAGACGGCAAAAAACTGACCGATTATGAAGAGCGCCCGGCCAACGGCTTTGACCTGCGGGCAGAGGGCTATGTGCCGACCTATCCCCAGCTGGGCGGTAAGTTGATATATGAGCAGTATTTCGGTGATGAAGTCGGGTTGCTGAGTGAAAAACAGCGGCAGAAAAACCCGGCCGCCTTTACCTTTGGCATCAATTATACCCCCATCCCGCTGGTAACACTGGGACTTGACCGTCGCCAGAGCGCCTCCGGTGGCGGAGATATCTTGTTTAATCTCGGCCTCAATTATGAAATTGGTACGCCGTGGTCAAAACAAGTTGATCCTGATGCAGTCGCCTTCCGTCGTACCCTGCAAGGCGGACGCTATGATTTAGTCGATCGTAATAACCAAATTGTGTTGGAATACCGCAAAAAAAATCTGATTCGATTGATGATGGAAACCCGGATCAGCGGACGCGGTGGCGCCGTAATTCCCTTGAATGTCACGGTCAGCTCGAAAAACGGCCTGAAAGAGATTATTTGGGACACTGCCAATCTGGTCGCTGGAGGCGGTAAGCTGGAAGCCGCGGGCAGCCCATCCATCCGCAATGAAAATGGTGAATTGTTTAAAAGTGCAGCGCCATCATCTGTCAGCGGCGGCACCCATTACCTGCTGACCCTGCCACCGTACCAAGATAAAGGCAACAATACCTACAATCTGTCCGGTGTGGCTTATGATATGCAGGGCAATGCCTCTGAACGAATGGATGCCCAAATTTTGGTCACTGCATCTGCGGTCAATCCGGCGGGTTCCGGATTTGAACCCGCCAACAAATCTATGGTGGCCGATGGTAAAACCCAGACCGTTATCCGCCTGAAATTGACGGACAAAGATGGCAAACCTGTCAGTGGGGCCGCAGGCAGCATTTCCCTGACGGATGATAAATCTAAACTAACCGGCGACGGCAAAGATCCGAAGTTGGGCAACGAAATTAAGGAAGTCCCGGAAGGCAGCGGAATTTATGAAGTCACGGCTATCGCCGGTACCAAACACGGCAAGTGGGTTATCAATCCTAAAGTCGATGGACATGAATTGCCATCAACCGTGATTGATTTCGGCGATTCTCTGGCCAATATGGTGGATACGGGCCAAACCAAATTCGAACCGGACAATGGTAATCTGAACAAGGAAAATGAAGAGACTGATATCGTTCTGAAACTTATCGACAAAGAAGGTAAACCGATCACCGGTGCTGTCGATAAAATCAAACTGACGGAAGACAAGAGTGACCTGTACGGTGAGTCCCCTGATCCGCATCGCACTGACCTCAAGGAAGACCCGGCTGGCAGCGGAATTTACAAAGCCAAGGTGATCGCCGGCAAGAAAAAAGGCACCCTGAAAATCACGCCTGTGGTGGATGGCAAAGAGTTGCAACCGACCCACATCACTTTTGGTCAGTCATTGGCGGATATTGTGGATACCGACAAATCGGCCTTCAAACCAGCGGCAAATGCGCTGACGGCTGACAATGAAGACAGCACCACCATGACGCTGGAGCTGAAAGACGATAAAGGTAACCCAATCCCGAATGCGAAAGACAGCATTACCTTTGAGGATAACGGCGACCAGTTGACCGGAACCGGAAAAAACAAGCCAACCATCGACAAAGACAACATCGTTGAAAACCCTCCAGGGACTTACACGGTGAAAGTCAAGGCAGGTGATAAAACCGGCAAGTGGGAAATCATCACCAAAATAGACGGCAAGCCGTTGAAGAACAAAACAGAAATCAACTTCGCCACTAACAAGGCGGATCTGATTGATCCGACAAAATCCACTTTTACAACCAAAAAAGGTGGGCCACTCAATCCGGGGGAAACCATGGAGATTGAGGTGGATTTAAAAGATGAGCATGGTAACCCTATCAGCGGTATGGAAAAAGATATCAAGCTGTTACCGGATGACCATGAATTGTATGGCAACGGCAAAATGCCAAGTCGCAATGAATTCAAAGAAACTCCATCAGGCAGTGGTAAGTATATCGCGACAGTCACCGCCGGAGAGAAAAAAGGCAAATGGACATTAACGCCGGAAGTGCTCGGTAAAAAGGTAGGAGAACCGGCAACCATTACGTTCGGAAAATCACTGGCAGAGGCATTAAATCCGGAAAGCCCTGCGGTTGACCCTGCTGACGGCAACAAAGCCCTGCCGGCTGATGGAAATACCAAGAAAATCCTGAAGATCACATTAACAGATAGTGACAACAAGCCCATCTCCGGTGCCAAAGACAGCATCAAAGTCACTGGTGATAACTCCAAACTGACAGGAGAAGGTAAAGACCCGCATATTGGGGATGTAACCGAAGTCGGCAATGGCGTGTATGAAGTGGTGATCACGGCCGGTACCAAAACCGGTAACTGGGCAGTGACCACAACTGTTGACGGCAAGAAGAATCCAAAACCGACGGAGTTGGAGTTTGATACCCTGACTGCCCCATCTATCAGTGGACTGACTGTCACCGGTAAGATGTCTCCGGGAGAAAAATTAAGTGCGAAGTATGACTTTGAATCTAATGGTGGAAATGAGGATGACCATTCGTTTTTTGCTTGGGGTGGAGAAAATACCACGGCAGATAAAGTGAAAGCACTGGCTAAGGCCGCGAATATGAAGGAAGGGGAACCACTCCGCCTTTCGGACGCTCAACAAGAGGGGTTAATGCAGTTTGGTAACGTGTCTGACAAAGGCAAAGTACCCGATTACACCATTCCACCCGATGCTGTAAACACAGTACTGGAGCTATCAGTATTGGCGGCCAATAAGGTAAATATTGGAAGCAGCACCCCCCATACCGTCATATTGCGCAAAGGAGAAAAAGGTAACCAAACCACTGGTGGGAATACTCAAGGTGGTGTGTCTGACCCCAATGCCACACCAAGCATTGACAAGATTGTTCTGGCTGGTGAGTTAGAACTCAAAAAATCGCTGACAGCGACTTATGACTTCAATGACAACGGTGGGGATGCGACAGATAAGTCCCTGTTTGCCTGGCACGACAAAGGCGAGATCCCCAACCCTAATGATTTTAAACCAGTAGAAGACACTGCTTCACATACTCTGAAGAAAGAACTGGGGGATCAAGATTCAGGGAAAACCATCGCCATTACTATTAAGCCTATTAATGGTCAGCAAAAAGAAGGCGAGGCTAAAACCGTGGATATCAGTATGACCGATACCGATATCAATAAAACAGTATCCAAAGGCGGAAAACCGGGCACTATCCTTAACCCAGAGGCGAAGCCATCCATTGATAAACTAACATTGACAGGTCGCCTGTATTTCGAAGAAACCTTGGAGGCTAATTATATTTTTAACGCTAACAACGGGTATTATACCGATAAATCCGAGTATACCTGGACACGCTTTAAAAAGGGCGATTTAAACACGGGTAACCGAGAAACTGTCGCTGATCCGGATGCAAAGGGTACCGTGAATGAAAAAGGAATTCCTAGCGGTAAAATTCCATCGTATAAACTGAGCCTAAAAGACAGCGGTTATCTGTTGGAACTGTCGATATTGCCGAAAAATGGGCATGGTATAGAAGCAGATAAGAAGATGGTAACAAATACTCACGAGAACGATACGCTTACCGGAGGAATCAATGGAGAAGTGATTGATCCTGATTTGGGCGGAGAAATCAAAGATTTAAACATTCACGGTCAGTTAGAAATGGGACAAAAATTGACAGGTTCTTATACCTTTATTAAGCATGATAAGGAGGACACTGATGAGTCGGTATTCTTGTGGGGTATAAAACAGCCTGATTCAACTGATCCCACAGCCCCACAATCACCGGAAAAGGAAATCAGAAAATATATTGATGATCCTAGCCATTATATTAATCCCGCCAATACTGGAATTGTGCCGGATGATTATACCTTGGAGCAGAAGGACAGTGGCCGAATTATCCAGCTCGCCATGATACCTCGTGGTCATCGTATGGCGATAGATAATAAAATAAGGATTGGTGCAGTCATCGCAACAGATACGTCCATACAGAAAAAGAAAAACAATGTCACAGGTGGTAATGAAGATGGCAGCATCAAAGGCGTTGCGGATAAGATCAATGTCGATCTGAAAACGGAGGATGGCATTAAAAAAACCAATGATGGTTTTAAAGCTCAGAAAGGGAAAACCATGATCGTAACCATTGAGACTCAAAATCAAGGTAAGTCCGTTGGTAAAATACCCATTGAAGTAACATTGGGTAAAGCAACTGGGCGGAATAATAAGGATCCGATAGAGCCTACCGCTCAATTGAAGATTGATGGTAAAAATTATGTTAAAGATCAAACCTACACAGGTGTTACTGATCAGGATGGCAAGCTGGTTATCGAAGTCACTGATGACACAAGTATAGGATTGCGGACACCATTAATAATTACCGCGAATGATCAGGCTAACCCTCTTCCTCCAAAGACGCAAAATGTTATCTTTACTGTGATTACCAGCCCGGATTCACCTCTGGCCAATTATTGGGGGCATATGACAGACGATATTGAAATGACTGCGGGGAACATAACGTTTAAAAGACCAGTGTTATTTAAAGAAATTGAGGCAGCCAGTGAAAATAATATTACTAGTTACCCAGTTGAGAAAGAAGAGTATGCAATTAGTGAGTGGGCTAACATAAAAATACACTGTACTAACGGAGTTGCAGATATAACAGCAATAAGAGCGCTATGGAAGCAGGAAGGGGATATCCCCAAAAAACATGGTTGGCCTAATGTTAGGTATACAAGCAGCACTCCTTCTCCTGATGAAAACTATACGGATGGATTAGCTAGAAATTATAGATTAAGTTTATCAGATGGCATAGAGGATGAGTATCCTCTCACGTATACTAATCACTTTGTCACTTGTAAAAAATGAAAAGTTTGAGGCTGTATTATATTGTTAAGTTGCACTAATACAATATTATCTGCTCAATACTATTATTTATAAAGAAGTAAAAAAATCGCCCCTTGTCACTACCAACAAGGGGCGATTTTTCATCCTCTTCGCTATATTCCACGCCAGAAATTCCCACTGTTTTATTTCCTCCTCTTCCCCTCCCAAGTTTGCACTCTATAAATAATCAGCAACACTAATAAATGACTCATTTTATTATTCTATCACCAAAGCTTGATGGAACAGGCTTCCACAATTTTCTGGAGATGAAACCATGCTAAAACGCAAGTATCTGACCCAACCGGAAATTGAAGTCCTGCTGCGAGAGTTGGGTAAACAAGCCCATGCGGAGAGGAATATCTGCATGATATTTATGGGGTTTATTCACGGATTTCGCGTATCTGAGCTATTGAACCTGAAACTGTCGGATGTGGATTTGAACAGCCGCAGCCTGCGTGTTCAGCGCCTGAAAAACGGGTTTTCCACCATTCACCCGATGGTACAGCGCGAAATTCAATTGCTTCGCCACTGGTTGGTGGAGCGGCAGAGTTATTTATCCAAAGCACCGCCGTATAAGCAAACGAGTGACAATACCGAGTGGCTGTTTCTCTCCCGGCATGGGCAACGCATGTCACGTCAACAAGTCTATAAAATCATCAAACAAACCAGCTTAAAGGCAAAATTGTCGATATGCGCGAATCCGCACATGTTGAGGCACGCCTGTGGTTATGCGCTGGCAGACAACGGCGTCGATACCCGCCTGATTCAAGATTATTTGGGTCACCGAAATATCCGTCATACGGTTCGCTATACCGCGAGTAATGCGGGTCGGTTCGAGACTGTTTGGGTACCAAATGGAAAACGCTCAAAGTTAACAGTTAGTACCCAACTGTTAAC
>NZ_VCDN01000067.1:0-2973 GCF_033949405.1 Xenorhabdus santafensis
CATGTTAAGCCTCACGGTTCATTAGTACTGGTTAGCTCAACGTCTCGCAACGCTTACACACCCAGCCTATCCACGTCCTCGTCTCGAACGTTCCTTCAGTGTCCTCTAGGGACAAGGGAAGACTCATCTCAAGGCAAGTTTCCCGCTTAGATGCTTTCAGCGGTTATCTTTTCCGCACGTAGCTACCGGGCAGTGCCATTGGCATGACAACCCGAACACCAGTGGTGCGTCCACTCCGGTCCTCTCGTACTAGGAGCAGCCCCTTTCAATCTTCCAACGCCCACGGCAGATAGGGACCGAACTGTCTCACGACGTTCTAAACCCAGCTCGCGTACCACTTTAAACGGCGAACAGCCGTACCCTTGGGACCTACTTCAGCCCCAGGATGTGATGAGCCGACATCGAGGTGCCAAACACCGCCGTCGATATGAACTCTTGGGCGGTATCAGCCTGTTATCCCCGGAGTACCTTTTATCCGTTGAGCGATGGCCCTTCCATTCAGAACCACCGGATCACTAAGACCTACTTTCGTACCTGCTCGAGCCGTCACTCTCGCAGTCAAGCTAGCTTATGCCTTTGCACTAACCTCACGATGTCCGACCGTGATTAGCTAACCTTCGTGCTCCTCCGTTACGCTTTGGGAGGAGACCGCCCCAGTCAAACTACCCACCAGACACTGTCCGCAACCCGGATAACGGGCCTACGTTAGAACATCAAACATTCAAGGGTGGTATTTCAAGGATGGCTCCGTGCAGACTGGCGTCCACACTTCACAGCCTCCCACCTATCCTACACATCAAGGCTCAAGGTTCAGTGTCAAGCTATAGTAAAGGTTCACGGGGTCTTTCCGTCTTGCCGCGGGTACACTGCATCTTCACAGCGAGTTCAATTTCACTGAGTCTCGGGTGGAGACAGCCTGGCCATCATTACGCCATTCGTGCAGGTCGGAACTTACCCGACAAGGAATTTCGCTACCTTAGGACCGTTATAGTTACGGCCGCCGTTTACTGGGGCTTCGATCAAGAGCTTCTCCTTACGGATAACCCCATCAATTAACCTTCCAGCACCGGGCAGGCGTCACACCGTATACGTCCACTTTCGTGTTTGCACAGTGCTGTGTTTTTATTAAACAGTTGCAGCCAGCTGGTATCTGCGACTGGCCTCGGCTCCGGAAGCAAGTTCCTTCACCTAACGCCAGCGTGCCTTCTCCCGAAGTTACGGCACCATTTTGCCTAGTTCCTTCACCCGAGTTCTCTCAAGCGCCTGAGTATTCTCTACCTGACCACCTGTGTCGGTTTGGGGTACGATTCAATGTTACCTGGAGCTTAGAGGCTTTTCCTGGAAGCAGGGCATCAACCACTTCAGCACCGTAGTGCCTCGTCATCACGCCTCAGTGTTATCAGCCGTCCGGATTTACCAAAACGACCCACCTACACGCTTAAACCGGGACAAACCGTCGCCCGGCTGGCTTAGCCTTCTCCGTCCCCCCTTCGCAGTAACACCGAGTACAGGAATATTAACCTGTTTCCCATCGACTACGCCTTTCGGCCTCGCCTTAGGGGTCGACTCACCCTGCCCCGATTAACGTTGGACAGGAACCCTTGGTCTTCCGGCGAGCGGGTTTTTCACCCGCTTTATCGTTACTTATGTCAGCATTCGCACTTCTGATACCTCCAGCAGCCCTCACAGGCCACCTTCAACGGCTTACAGAACGCTCCCCTACCCAACAACACATAGTGTCGCTGCCGCAGCTTCGGTGCATGGTTTAGCCCCGTTACATCTTCCGCGCAGGCCGACTCGACCAGTGAGCTATTACGCTTTCTTTAAATGATGGCTGCTTCTAAGCCAACATCCTGGCTGTCTGAGCCTTCCCACTTCGTTTCCCACTTAACCATGACTTGGGGACCTTAGCTGGCGGTCTGGGTTGTTTCCCTCTTCACGACGGACGTTAGCACCCGCCGTGTGTCTCCCGTGATAACATTCTTCGGTATTCGCAGTTTGCATCGGGTTGGTAAGTCGGGATGACCCCCTAGCCGAAACAGTGCTCTACCCCCGAAGATGAATTCACGAGGCGCTACCTAAATAGCTTTCGGGGAGAACCAGCTATCTCCCGGTTTGATTGGCCTTTCACCCCCAGCCACAAGTCATCCGCTAATTTTTCAACATTAGTCGGTTCGGTCCTCCAGTTAGTGTTACCCAACCTTCAACCTGCCCATGGCTAGATCACCGGGTTTCGGGTCTATACCCTGCAACTTAACGCCCAGTTAAGACTCGGTTTCCCTGCGGCTCCCCTATGCGGTTAACCTTGCTACAGAATATAAGTCGCTGACCCATTATACAAAAGGTACGCAGTCACACCCGCAAGGGGTGCTCCCACTGCTTGTACGTACACGGTTTCAGGTTCTCTTTCACTCCCCTCGCCGGGGTTCTTTTCGCCTTTCCCTCACGGTACTGGTTCACTATCGGTCAGTCAGGAGTATTTAGCCTTGGAGGATGGTCCCCCCATATTCAGACAGGATACCACGTGTCCCGCCCTACTCATCGAGCTCCCAACACCAGCGTCTTCGGATACGGGGCTATCACCCTTTACTGCCGGCCTTTCCAGACCGTTCTCCTGACGCTGATATTGTTGATGGCTCTGGGCTCCTCCCCGTTCGCTCGCCGCTACTGGGGGAATCTCGGTTGATTTCTTTTCCTCGGGGTACTGAGATGTTTCAGTTCCCCCGGTTCGCCTCATTCACCTATGAATTCAGTGAATGATAGTGCAACGGATTGCACTGGGTTTCCCCATTCGGATATCGTCGGCTGTAACGGTTCATATCACCTTACCGACGCTTTTCGCAGATTAGCACGTCCTTCATCGCCTCTGACTGCCTAGGCATCCACCGTGTACGCTTAGTCGCTTAACCTCACAACCCGAAGGTGTCTTCAGATTGGAGTTTTTGAGAGACTCATCAGTCGCGTCATTGACGT
>NZ_VCDN01000068.1:0-21895 GCF_033949405.1 Xenorhabdus santafensis
CGATTCCGCCTCCGGGCACCAAGATTTGATGCGGGTTTGTCGAGATTGTTAAACTTCCTGACAAAAGCGCAAAAAACAAACAATAGTTAATAAAGTGTTAAATGACAATTTGCACGCTATTGTGGTGTTTAAGACAAGATACAGGGTAGCTGTTTTAACAGCTACCCTTTTTTACGTTGAAAATAATGATTTCATTAATTGAACCTGATGCCAAGTCAGGTGATTGCGAAATTGGCCCTTGAACCAACGTCCCGGTTTCTTCGTTTTGTGTCTCCCCCTCCAAACCATCTTATTATCCCGTGACACAGTCAGGGCAATCCTACTGATATCTTGCCCTGTTTTTTTACCTCACATTAATGGACTACTCTGCAATATCCAGATAAAACGCCAATTCATTCGCCAGTGTCTTACCCGCGATATCCATATCGATATCAATATATTCCATCGTAGTCGCCACACTGCGGTGTGACAGTAATGTCTGGGTATCCTCCGCCGTGTCAGGCACTGCTCCCGGCGTAGTAGGCGGGAGCATCGGCTCGGTTTCTGATGATGACAAAATAGTAGCCATTCCCGCTTCAGCCGGCTCAAAGAAATTCAGCAACGGCGACTGCACCTGCTCAGCGGCTGACTGAAGCAGTGAGTCCGTCAACGGGACAGAGACGGGTGTCCGCCAAGATGCGACATCAGGCACTGCCATGCACCGGGCACTAAAGACAACCAGATGACCGCTTCCTCCGGTAACAAACGGGCAGCCAGCAATGTCTTATAGGAAAGCGATAACTCACACCTCGAGGTCTGAAACCGGAAGCGGAAACGGCGTTCAGGTATCCACAATCCCGGTGGCCAGGGATGACCATCGTCCAGCTCGCCTTCCAATTGTTGCAGTAACGGCAAGTGATAAAACAGCGCCGACCAGAACACTACCGCCTGCCACAGCAGACTCTGTGCGGCCTGTGTTTCCGGTGCTATCCCAGGAGGCAGCATATGCCCTTTCGCCAGCCGCACGGCACAGGCGGTAAATTGCAGGGTCAGATCGATAAACCCGCCGCGATAAGACCAGACACCCTTCTGTGTGGCGGGAACATGCTGCACACGGGCGCATAATTGTCGGAGCGGCTCCAGATAAAACTGCTGATACAGCCCAGCGGGCAGCGCGCTGTTTTCCCACAGTTGCCGGAGATATTTGCCACGCTCAGAGGTTGCCAGCAGCGTTTCTGCTGACTGTGGACGAAAATAACCACTGTTATCACGTACTGTTTCAGGCACGTGTTCAGGTAATGCTTGTGACAGGGAGGGAGTACGGGTAAAACGGGATTTAAGACGCTGAAACCGCCAGCCCGAAGGCATCAGCGGAGAGTGTCACCGTCAGTTGCGTGTCCGGCAGGTAAATCGAATAGGTTTCCGCATGCGTCGGCACCAGGTAAGTCAGTGATTCAGAGACCTGTCGGCTTGTCCACTGTTCAGGCTGGTGAACGCCGAATAATGTTGATGCGGTATTTGCCAGCAGGAACCCCAGAAACAAGCGTTCCAGCGGGGTTTTGTCGGGAAACACGGCCGACAGCGCAAGACTGTCCAGCATAATATGTTCATTGGTTGGCATCACAGCCTCCCTTTAAGCCCAAAGCCGCCCGAATGCACTGAGCCTGGGGATGCTGCAACGCCGCATATTCACGCAGGTTATAAAACTGCTCAGCATACTCGCCTTGTTTCATGAGTGCAGCCAGATAACCTAATACGGTCAGGGTCACCATCAGTCCGAACGTATCAGCGGAGACTTCGCCGTTAAAGTCCGTTGTCTTGACGTTGACAACATATGCATCCGACCGTGTTGGTACGACATAAGCAACGGTATCTGACACCTTTCGGCACTGCCACCGATCACGCCGGTAGTTTTCACATAGCACCGCAGCGGCTTTAATGAACGTGTGCTCCAACAACATCCGCTCCAGTGAACTGGTTTGCGGAAAAAGGTCAGCAAAAGGGGCGTGTTCAGACACGGGCGCCGTGTGCACCGTGGTCGGGGGTGTATTTTGTTGCATGGTATTCTCCTGAATAAAAAAACGGAGAACACCGACCCAATGGGAAACGTGTTCCCCGTTGGGTGACTGGCCGGTTGGCCATGATGAATAAAATTAAACAACCTTCATCGTCATCAGACTGACGATATCTGCTTCCAAAGGTGCGCAGATGCACCACACAATGGAGTACTCCCTTGCAGGCTACAGGAGTGTTACTGTCGCTGCCTGAAGGTGATCCTCACAAGCGACTGGATCATCGATAAGTCTGACTACGCTAATCAACGGAAATCATAAGGTCAATGGGTAATTCATGTTCTGGGACAGAAAATAATGTCAGGAAGACGATGATTTTTTAGGCTACTCTAGGAAATTACCTCCAATTTCAACATAATCGTCATTAGAGAAGATTTAGTGCTTTGCTTAGTTGAAAATACGAAAGGTTGTTTTGACATCAATTTATGTACAAAAATCAACAATTATATTGGCGATCTATCATCCCAGTCGAACAACTGATTTGCCTTTTTAAATAAGCCCGTACTCGGTGCTTTAAATACATACCAGTCTGTATCCCAAATATTTTTCTGCTCCTCTTCCAGGGTAAATCCTTTTCGAAACAGCCCGCCCCATGCTGGATAACCTGTTGTAGCGTCTACAACAATAGCGCTAAGTGGAGGTAAATTGTTTTTAATACAATATAACGATACTAATCCCAAAGCTCCACCTAAGGTTCTTCCTGCTTGTCTGGAATATCCTAACCTTTCAGCCAAATCACCATAGCTCATTGTCTTTCCTTTTTTATAGGACGCATGCCCAATAAGAATTAACCAGATCATATGGGCCTGGTCATATCTTCTCCGTTGACCTTCTTGGAATTTTTTTATTTTTAATGCAGCCAACTCCATAATTACTCCTTGCATTTAATTACAGCTCAAAACAATAGACATAATGCTTTATATTTTATGTTCAAAATTGAACATTTCATTCAAATTGTATCATTCAACTAAAATAAAAATCAATCGATAAAAATTTTCCTATCAGCTACCACATGCCAATAACGGTTGATTTGCTTATGTTCTAATGAGCACCTCACCTGATCTCTTATGTTCACATACAACTTATTATTCGTCCTCAATATTCTGGTAATACACCTGCTGGATATAACGTCCCTGCCCATCACCATGCCCCAAACCCATAGATACCAGCGCCAGCGTTTCCCGCTCACTGAAACCCTGTGCTTTATAATGTGCGCCAGATTGCTGGGCAAAATGGTAGCGCATGCTGTGTGGTGCTTGCTTACCCACCAGTCCGGCACGTCTGACCACGTAACGGTAGCGGTCTATCGCCTGATGAACCGTGGGCTTATCAATCAATCTGCCGCTGCGGCCTGCCTGTTCGCGCTCGGCATAGACAATAGCCTGTTGCAGAGCCTCCCGATCCAGTATGACCGTCTGCCTCGGTCGCCCGCCTTTGGTGCCAAACACCACCCGAACCGACGTATGACCGTTTTCCAGCGCTTTTTTCCAGGTAGCTAAAGATTTGTAGGCTTCCACCGCTTCTTTGGTACGCAACCCCAATACATACGCCAGTTGCATCACGGCGGCTACGCCCCGATCTTTTTGCTCGACCTGCTGAAAAGCCGCCTGAAATTCCGCCGGGGTTAACGCCATTTTGGTTCCCCGGCGATCCGTATTAGCAATACCCAGTGCCCGATTGCTCAGACGCGGATTATCGGCTGCTGCCAGCTTGTGTTTCCCAGCCTGCGTTAAAATGGTTCGTAGCGCCGCCATCTCATTTTGCAGTGTCCGATTGCTGATATGGTCAGCCTTTCTCTCGGCAATGTAGTCCTCAATATATTTTGTTTTGAGGCTGTCCATCTGCCGGAGCTTAATGCCCTTGTCTTTCAAAAAATGAAGAAACTGCCGGGCAATCCGCTCACGATCTGCCACCGTGGCAAAACTCCCGCCCGCTTGTCGGGCATGAGTAATAAATTCTTTTCTGAACCGTTCAATTTTAGAACGTGCCGATTTCTGCGCCATCCTCGCATCTCCTGAGCATTTGTTTTATTCATTTTTAAAACAAGTCCCTGCGTGTCGGTTCAGGTTCACCGTTCCGTGGTGCGTCAGATAATGTGTAGCAAGGCGAAGTTGTGTTGAGTTTTTGCAGGAGCTCGCGACGTGCTCAGCACAGCGATGACATGCTCCCCGTTCAGGGCCTGATTCAATCAGGGTGAACGCCTCATTATCGTGACGTGGGTAATTTCTCCTTTTTCGGTATCAGCCTGTTGTCAGGCAGTGGGTGAAAAGCAAACAAAACGGAACGATTCAGACAGAAAAAGGCCCGTAACACCGGGTGACTTTGAGTAATACGGGGATCAAATGGGTCGTAAAGGCAGGCCGGACGTGCTCTGGGCGTTGGCCGCTTAGCGGCGTCACTTGGTAATCGCGCTGCTTTTACGCAAGTGACGCCGCACAACAATGGACGCTGAAGTTATTAATGACTTCTGTTCCTGTTTCCCAATAGCTGTACAGGATTCTGGATGTTGAGCGTCCGTGTTCAAAACACAAGTGAAGGTTTTTCAGAACAAGGCAAAGTAGGGACTACTAGTGTTGTGTGGTAAGCCGATTGTGGCTCACACCAGATAACTTTCATCGCCGGACGGAGGGTTGTTGTCTGACGATATCTGCTTCCAAAAGTGTGCAGATGTACCGCGGGGTACGCTCTCCCTTGCAGGCTACGGGAGTTTTGTTTTCGCCACTTCATGCTGATCCTTACAGGCGATGGATCTCTGAAAGTTGTTACGACCTAAAATTGTATCGGATATGGCTTGTCAGGAGCAACCGCTCACTTTATATATTCACATAAATTATAAGTTTTCTGAATTTTCGCGCTATAACAATAGTGTCCACCTAAACTTAGGTGGACACTATACTAAAAACTTCGTCCGTCAAGAAACAGACGTCTCCTACAGGGTGATTACCTTCAGGAAACTCAATTTACCTATATATGAAGATTTTCAGTAACAATCAAAAATTTCATTGAGGGGCACGCCAGTTAACTGCTAACACAGGTTGTAACTGTTGTTTTTCAATATCGCCAAACGTTGTGCTTGCAGACGTTGGTGGTGCAAATGCAGCCATGGCCTGGACAAGATTTTCGACACTACGATCCATCAGCCGATAGCCATCACCAGCCGTAATGCTACTTGGTCGTTCAGGAGAACTGGCATACCAATTATGCAGTGTCACTTCCTGTTTACTACCAATGACCGAAATCTGCAGATCCTGTCCCTCATGCTGGAACCATAGGCGATCAGGGATAATATCCTTTCCAAACACCAGACTTCCCATATTTCCGCTAAATTTCACGTCGTTGTCCCCATGCCCGACTTCTATCGTCGACATAGTACCACTAGTCACAATATTATTATTCCCGTCCCCAACTTTAACTTTCGACATAGTACCGCTGGTCTCGATATGGTTATGCCCATTTCCCACTTCCACTTTTGACATAGTACTACTGGTCACAATATGGTTATTTCCATTGCCTAACTTTATTGTCGCCCCTCTTCCTGTATCAATGACATTATTGTTGCCATGTCCAACTGTTAGTTTGTCTATACTTCCGACAATAATGTTATTACCATCTCCCAGCGTAATATTTGATGTCGTTCCCGCTACATTGACTTTATTATCACCGTTACCCAAAGTGACCTCTGACATTGATCCTGTCATATCGACTGTATTGTCACCGTTACCCACAACCATTTTGACACCTGTAGCACTGACATTGATAGTTTTGCTCTCGTCACCTAACGTAACTTTGGCAAAGGTATCTTTGATCGTGATGGTATTAGGATCATTGTGATCGATGATAATTGGTTCTCGGTTAGGTATAGAAGGGGTCGTTATTGGTTTCCTTTCAAAAGAAGGGATAGTTATTGGTTCCAAATCAATAGGAGGAATCGTTATTGGTTTCCATTCAAAAGAAGGAATAGTTATTGGTTCCAAATCAATAGGAGGGATAGTTATCGGTTTCAGCTCAGGAATAGTGACCGGTGTTAATCCATCCGGTAAAGTCACTGTCGGTTTAACGAGCTCTTGAGTCACCACCGGCACCAGATCCGGCGAATAATCAGCAAAGAGAAAGTCGTTTGCATCAATCTGCGAAATATCCAGAGTATCGAGATACAGCAGCTTCACGTTTGAATCAGCACCGTTAGCCCCATTAAATTCAATATTAACACCATGAATTTGTGACAGGCCATTAATTGTGCCTCTATTACTCTTAGTGATGGCAAGCTGGCTGAAATCAGTGATACCGGTTTGACGCAAATCTATTTTATCAATACCGTGACGGAATCCACGCAACGCATTCTTGTAATCTTTAACACCCGGTTGGGCAGCCACGACAAAAACGTCTGAAGTCGCACTGTCATGACTGTAAATCGTCCCACTCAATTTAAATACCATTTGTCCCTGAGCATCGGTAGTCATCATGACGCCCTGAGCTCCTCCATTGAGGATAACGGTTCCCAAACCTTCTTGTGGTTTAACTGCTGTAGCGTCACTGTTTATGTAAGCAGTTGGAGCTATAAAAGTGTCCTGGAACTTAAAGTTCTCTGCACTAATCCCTGTAACAATCTGGTTTTTCAGGACAATATTCTGTTCATTGCCCAAATCGATCTTAACATCTTCTCCCTGCTGCACCAGCTGTAGATCAGCAAACGTTTTTCCGCGAAACCCAACCAGATCGATGATTTCACCACGAGCGGCTTCGAAATTAGTAATGATGTCATTACCCGCATCACGACGATGAATCACGAAGAAATCCTTGCCCGTGCCACCTGTTAACGTGTTGCTTCCACGCCCACCATCAAGCAATGCATCTGAATTACCTGCAACCAACGTATCGTTGCCATCACCGGTAATGATATTCTGAATGTTCAATGGATTTTGTATCGTTAGCGCTGCACCGCCGATGCTGGCAACACCCGTCAGCAAGTTGACGGAAGTATCTCCAGAAACGGCCGCTGCATTAAGGGTATTACGGCCACCCGCCACGCCATTGACCGCATCATCCAGCACTGCACGATTGGCTTGGGCAACTACCGACTGGATATATTCGTCAGTGTAAAAATATGTATCATCCGGAGTACTCTTACTGCCGTATAAACGCAGCGACCAGGCATTTAATGTAACTGGCAGGCCGGAATTCGCATCGGTCACCTGTAGAGTCCAGTTACCAGACGAGCGTTCACCAAAATCATGGGTCGACATAAAACTGTACCTGAACGTCCCTGACTGACTGCTACCCAAATCGCTATCACTCGCGCCCGGCATGCCATCAGGAACTTTACCCTGACGATTGAGCAATACGCTCTGAGTACCATCAGGAGAGATCAGTTTGAGCGTCAGATCGCCAAGACGGCCTACCTGAGCATCAAAATCGATCTCGACATGCTCAACATTCAGACCAGCATTCATGGCAATGGAAGATGTCAATGTCTCGCCTGCAGCCAAGGTTTTCCCAAGAGCGCCGCTGGATGCACTATAGACGTACTCGTTGGCCGCGGTGCTTTGGGTCATCCAGGACTCCGCCAGGCGAACAGCGGCTCGAGCATCAACCTGACCAAAACCATAATCGTTACTGGCGTGCATACCGCCACCATTCCAGTTATGACTATGATTATCATTCCACTCAGTAGAAGGGTCATTGACCTTGCGAGCGGATAGCGCAAGGATCTGTTGCACATCCCGATAGCCAAGATTCGGGTTAGCCTCAAGCATCAGAGCAGCAATACCGGAAACTATCGGGGCAGCAAAACTGGTGCCTTGCATGCTGGTGTAATCATTGCCGAAAGTTGAGCCACGTTCGGTTTTCAGCATATGGCTGGTAGACACAACGTTGCTGCCCGGCGCAGAAACCAACAGGCTGGCACCTGGGTTGGAGAACGGTGAAGATCCAATCTGCAACGTCGACAAATCACCCTGTGCGTTAATTGCTCCGACTTCTACCGAGAAGCGGTTGTTACTGGTCAAAGATCCTTGAGCGCTACCCCCTTCCGCTCGGCTGTTGCCGCCTGCCGCCACAATGACCGTACCCAATCCGCCACGACCATTGCCCGCCGCATACTGTGCATTCATGCTCAGCGACAAGGCAGTATTGACGGAGCCATCCTGGAAATTGCTGAGTGCGAAATCGTTGGAAAACCCCCAGCTATTGTTGGCAATATCAAAACTAACCATATGCCCCAGGCCCGCAAGGTCGGCACCGCTATTAGCCAGATAATAACCGCCCAAGGTCGCGTCATAGGCAACTCCTACACCACCTGTATCATTTTTCGCCGCGACCATCACACCCGCTACCATTGTCGCATGGTTGGAGACCACATCTGGCAATGTTCCATTAGTTTGTTGAGTCTTCAGCCAGGTTTTGTCAACATTCGCGGCAAGATCAGGGTGATTAATATCAAAGATTTCGGGTGCCGTGGCAAACTTACCACCAGGTTCGAACTGCCCGATGCGCACACCCTTGCCGGTGTAGTCATTCCAGACTGGCAAAATGTTGGCATCACTCAGATACCATTGCTGAGCCGCCAATGGATCAAGCGGGACTTCCGGGGTTAATAATGTGGCAGTGGCACGCATCGGTGCAGTCTCTCCACTGCTCAGATCGACTACTGATGCCGCAGGATTACCTTCAGCATCGATGACGCCGTATTTAAAGCTGATAAGACCAGTGTAACGCGCGTCTGGTGTGAACAAGACATCGCCCTGATTTGTGAGGCTAACCGTACCGCCTATCGCATCCCCAACATTGGCAATGCGCAAAGCCCCCTGACTATTGAGACGTTGATCGTTAGCGAGCAAGCTCTCTGCGGAAATCAGATGAGGCTGAGTACGATCAAAAACCTTGCCATCTTTGTTGTGGGTAAGTACATCCTCGACAGGCATTGCATTCGGTATTTCTAAATCAACAGCCGAAATATCCGCGAAATTGAGTTTCTGGATATTTTTCAGCGTCACCGTGCCGTCACGCCCGGCGACCTTGTCGGCTACGACATATCCGTCGTCAGTGCGGGTAATTTGATAATCACCATGGTTGCCGTGCAGGCTGACGATGTTAACTCCTCCGTCTCCATCAATGGTAGCATTGCCGTGACCCACTTCAATAACGTCGTCACCCACACCGCCGAAAATTTTATCATCCCCACCACCAGCGTGGATGATGCTACCTTCTTTGGATGCGTAAATTGTGTCCCCCTGAGGGCCTGCATAGATAACTGACTTACCAGTACCACCAATGATGGTATTGTGTCCACGGCCACCCACCAGAACATCATTACCCATTCCACCTACTAGAGTCGAATTACCGGAACCACCTTTGATAAAGACACCATTTGCACCGCCACTTATAATGGTATCATTGCCATTCCCGCCTTGAGCAATGGTTAAACCAGCCTGAGCCATATCCAGTGCCACACCTTCGTCACCTACGATAATCGCGGTATCTAGCCCACCATTGCCGTGAATGTTTCTTATATCGTCAGAAGCGCTGATAACAAAAACGTCATCACCCTCACCGCCAACATAGGTATTGTTCCCTGCGCCCCCGACCAGCCAGCTGCCGGTTTTTGCCGCAATCAACGTATCATTGCCGCTGCCACCATACAGATTACTTACGCCCAATTTCTCCGCGTCTAGGGTTTCATCTGTTTCACTCTGGCTGGCGTAAGCCGTGGTTGTGATATCGTTGAAAATTGAAGTAACCCGAGTACCCGCTTCCTCAATATTCAAAATATTACTGACGGGATTTCCGAGAAAATCAACAGCCAGCATTTCACGGATTTCACCATTGATGGTGAAAGATCCACTGGCAACAACCTTATTCCCATCACGTACTTCAGTTTTATCTGATGCTCGGACGCTAATCTGAGTAATTCCCAGCTCCTCCAGTGTCTTAAGTTCACCAGCATCAACTTTTGCATCGTGGGTAGCGTCAACCCAAACCCGTAACTGGCTCCAGATCGGGTCATTCTTATCAATTACTCCATCCTTATTTGCATCTTCGCTGGCCAGAGCCCCAAAACCATCCTTGAATTTTTTCTCACCCTCAGCGCCATCTATTCCAGTCTTACCACCGTAGTACTCTGAGAACATCCGGCTGACGTCTTTTATCTGGCCGCTACCATCATCAATAACCAGTATTCCGGTCGTGCGATCTGTCCAGCCACTGCGCTTAAGCGTACCACTGTTGTCCATGTCGAACAGCACACCATCACGAATGTCGGTCATATGCACACCATTGCCACTCAAATCCAATAACAGTGGATCAACATAAGTATTAAATGTCGTCATGGCTGATAAATTGTTAACAGATACAACGTTCATCATAGCTAAATCTATTTTTCTGATAGATTCTGCTGCGTCGTATGTCGGTTTAAAGAATTCTGACAAGTAATAGTTGGGTCGAACATTGGGATCAAGCTGCATTTCACCGGGACGAATGCCACCAGTGGTAAGGCTGGCCATCTGAGTTGAAGCAAAATCGGTTTTATCAAGAATACCCGAGGTAGTGAATATTTTATGAGTCGCAGAGTTTTGGATGTAACCATTGGCAACATCCTGCTGAGCTTTATTTTCGCCCTGAATATGTTTCTGCGATTGTGGGGAAGAATTGATATCGATATTAATCAAACTTTTTGGTGTATTGGGAATCGTCTCCCCTTTCACTGGTTTAAGCCATTCAGGTACATACGGTGTAATAGTTCTTGTTTCATAATGATCACCATTACGAATCAGGTCGTCACGAATGATTTGAGCTCCATGAGAATTAAGCATTTCTCTCAAAACAGCAGGATTAGCATTAGGAAACATATTGCCTTGAAAATCTCTGCCAAAAAAACCTTTCTTACTGTAACCAATGGTTTTTAATGAATAAAATACAAAATCAACGCAACTGTTAAAATCTAACGCATAGACGTCAGAATTAAATCCACCTATTTCCTTTGGTTTTTCCGAAAATGCAACTAATTTGTTATACTGAGCTTCATTCAACGCAATGGTCGCTTCGTAAGTAGTCTCTTGATAGGCTCTATTATCATTCATCGTTACTCGCCCTTCGCCCCATGGTTGATCATACCTTGACTCAAAGCCGTAACTTAATTCATTCCCGTTACCGTCATTTATCACATACCACATATGACCGCCGGATGATTTATGTACATCTCCCGCTTTATGTTCATTCTTATCATCCTGATAAATATACTTGGCTCCCATCGGAGCAACTTTATAGGTTACGGTATATTTTTTTTCCATACTTGTTATTTCCTCTACGTGTAATTAGTTCTTTTTTATTTTTCCATGTGAAAAGTTAAAACCACCGTTTTTAGACGGTGACTTTGACTTTAATTCCTTGACCTATACGCGTTTACAAAGTGCCTGTTTCGACGACTTTCAGTCGTCTGTACCGAAGGCACGCTAACCCACCTATTTCAGTAGGTGATAGTTAAGTTTTTTCTGCATAAATTAAATTTTTGGACTAAAATAGGCGAATTCGACAAAGCTCTCTATTTCGTTAAAGTCTGGAATATTTCCCAAAGTGGTAATAACAGCAGAATAACTCCCAGGGGGTAGCTCAAGAATTTTAATGTTTCGTACCGCTATATTTATTCTTCTTCCTCCATAATCTAAATACTGTCCCCAACCACGTCCTCCTGCACTTATTTTCTCGTCAAAAAAAACCGCTCCATCTTTAACTATATGAAGTAAAACAGGGGTTATTATCCCTTCCTTATCAGCATTCCCGAACAATTCAATCCGTCTTATTATTTCTTCATAGTCATTCCCTTTATCAAACAACAATGAAAACTGATAATTTCCAGTTTTGATGATTTCAAAATTAATTTTGACTGACTGACCAGACCGCGTTACATCAATAGGCTTGTATATATCAATCGGTTTAGCGTTAGAGCAGGCAACCAACCAAATGCAGCTTAAAAAAATTATAACTTTGCACCAGCTCCCTAACTTTTCATGTACCTGTAATACCTTCATTCTGTCACTCCAAATAAGCTTAGATTGCTCTTGGCCGTGAATGGCCATTCATTTCAAACTCTGAAGACAATGAATATGACAATTGGGTTTACAATACATCCCACACGAGCCACTATTCTCTTACCGTTCTCTTAGACTTTCCCCCATATGCTGCTGCAATGGACTCAGGAAATAATCGATTACTCGCCGCTGATCAGTTTTTATTTCTGCCGTAATCGACATGCCCGGAGATAGTGCAACTCGCTGACCATTGACTTGCACGTGATCAGATTTCAGGCGAATACGGCTGCTATAAATGAGTCCTCGTTTTTCGTCTTCAATAGCGTCGTTCGACACGCTGAGAATTTCGCCGTCAATAGTGCCGTACTTGGTGAAAGTGAATGTTTCTACCTTGACGGTGACAGGTTGACCAACATGGATGAATCCTACATCCTTGTTTTCCAGCATCGCTTCCACTTCTACCGGTTGATCTGTGGGAACAATGACCATCAACGGCTGAGCGGGTGTCACCACGCCACCGACGGTATGGATAGCGAGTTGCTGAACGGTACCAGCCACCGGAGCTTTAAGGTTGGTCAGGGTTTCCTGATAACGAGCCTTTGCCAGTTCCTGAGCCAGAATTGCTGCTTTTTTGTTGGTTTCCTGTTGCAGGTCGAGCATGGCACGACGGTTCTGAGCAATGACAGTCTCACGTCGGCGTTGCGCCTCATCCCGAGCAGCAATATTCTGCAACACACTGGCCTGCTGTATGCTTAACTGGCGTTGCAGATCCAGCCGATTCTGCTCTTTTTCCAGATAGGCATGCCGCGATACATACTGCTTCGTCAATAACCGTTCGTAATCTTTAGCCAATTGCGTAGCTATCGGCAGTGTTTTTTGCAGGCTCGCCACCTGAGACTGAGCAGACTGGATTTCAGCGCTGCGTTGGCGGATTTCGGCATCCACCAACTCCATATTACTGCGATATTCCTGATATTGACCCTGAAGCCAGCGCTCGGCACTGCGAACCTGCTCAGGGCTGGCGTTGGCAATCGTTCCTGTCAGCGATGTCGGCGGTTGTTGCTGATTGATAGCATCAAGCATGGCAGTACTCCGTGCACTGTCAATACGAGATGCCAGCAGTTCACTCTGGATACGACTGACGTCAGCACTCGCTGCCGTTGGATCGAGTTCGACCAATAACTCACCGGCTTTCACCCCTTGACCGTCATTGACGTGGATCGATCTGACCACCGCCGTTTCGCTGGGTTGAATCAATTTGGTTTTGCCATTGGGAACTATCTTACCCGGTGCGACAGCCACGACCTCAATCTTACCGATGTAAGCCCAGAGCAACACTAATACGGTGAATCCCATAATGCCCCAGATGAAAATTCTCGGTGCCGGATGAACGGGTGTTTCCTGCAACTCCAAAGCCGTCGGTAAAAACTGTAATTCATCAGCTTGCCGTGGTGACACATCCATGCTTTTACGTTGACGCCAGGACTGACTCCACACCTCACGATAGCGTTGTAATAAGGAACTCATTGTGCTCATAAGAAGTTTTTATCCTTGAACTGGCGTATGTTTATCTGCGTCACATCTACCTCTGATCATGTTATTAGCCGTTTTCATCACACGTTCCAGCCTTTCATCCCTGCTGCATTTGATGCAGTCGTGAATAGTGACCATCCTGACGCCCCAATAACTCGGCATGATTTCCTTGTTCGACGACCTGTCCACGATCCATCACGAGGATGCGATGTGCATCGCGTACAGCCGACAATCGATGAGCAATAATGATGACCGTACGCCCCTTGCAAATGCTTTGCATGTTCTGTTGCACAATCCGTTCAGACTCGTAGTCCAGCGCACTGGTCGCTTCGTCGAAAATCAAAATACGGGGATTTCCTATTAAAGCGCGGGCAATGGCTATCCGTTGCCGCTGCCCCCCTGAAAGTGACGCGCCGTGTTCACCCACAATAGTGTCGTAACCTT
This sequence comes from Xenorhabdus santafensis, assembly GCF_033949405.1. Lineage (NCBI taxonomy): Bacteria > Pseudomonadati > Pseudomonadota > Gammaproteobacteria > Enterobacterales > Morganellaceae > Xenorhabdus > Xenorhabdus santafensis. Next base: position 14,051 of record NZ_VCDN01000068.1, read on the forward strand.
CAGGCAGTTCAAGAATGAATTCATGGGCACCAGCCATGTTGGCCGCATGCATGACCACTTCGAGCGGTGCACCTGGATCAATCAAGGCGATGTTTTCTCGAATGCTGCGGTTGAATAACATATTGTCTTGCAGTACTACACCAATCTGCCGACGTAGTGAGGACACATCCGCCAATGCCAGATCCATACCATCGACCATGACCCGTCCACGCTCCGGAACATAGAGCCTCTGCAACAAACGAGTCAGGGTACTTTTGCCTGACCCAGAACGCCCCACCACACCAATGATTTCTCCTGCACCAATGGTCAGGTTGATCCCCCGCAATACCTCAGAACCATCAGCCCGATAACGAAAATGCACCTGATCGAACTCTACCCGCCCCATGAGCGGCGGCACAGTGCTACGTGTAGTTTGTGATAATTCAGTTCGGGAATTGAGGATATCTCCCAGACGCTGTACTGAAACTCCGGTCTGCTGGAAGCTGGTCCACAGTTGTGCCAAGCGCATGATAGGGCCGCTGACACGACCGGCCAGCATATTAAAAGCGATCAATTCCCCTACCGACAGCTGCCCATCAATCACAAGGCGGGCACCGAGCCAGAGCGTGGCAACCGTCACTAATTTGCCGATAAATGAGACGCTTTCATTGGCGAGGGTAGACAAGGTTTGTGTTTTGAAACCTGCAGCAACATAAGCTGCCAGTTGGTTATCCCACTTGCGGATGGATTGCGGTTCAACCGCCATTGACTTTAAGGTATCGATGCCATTGATCGTTTCGACAAGGAATGCCTGATTTTCGGCATTGCGCGTGAAACTCTCTTGCAATCGTTTACGTAAGAGGGGTGTAACCAACATCGAGACGAGCGCATAAAGCGGCAATGATAACACCACAATGAGGGTCAGCCAGCCACTGTAGTAGAACATCACAAGGATAAACACCAGAGAAAAAAGGACATCGATCATCAGGGTAATGGCGTTGCCTGTGAGGAAGCTGCGAATGTTTTCCAGTTCGCGTACACGAGCCACAGAATCACCGACTCGTCTGGCCTGAAAATAAGCCAACGGCAGATTAATCAAATGCCGAAACAGACCCGATCCCAACTCTACATCAATGCGGCTGGTTGTGTGCGCAAACACGTAACTACGCAAACCGCTTAGTGCCGACTCAAACAGCATAATGCCCAGTAACCCCACTGCGACAACATCCAGCGTGGTTAAGCCATGGTGCACCAGTACTTTATCCATGACTACCTGGAAGAATAACGGTGTCACTAAGGCAAACAGCTGTAAGGCAAAAGACCCCAGTAAAACTTCACCCAATAACTTGCGGTATTTGACGATGGCCGGGATAAACCACGTAAAATCAAAGCGTGAAGTCCCACCGGACAAACTGTTACTTGGGCGTACAAGCACCAATTGCCCTGTCCAACGCTGTTCAAGTTCATCAAAGCTAATAACTTCGGGGCGTGCCGCGCGCGGATCCTGAATAAGCGCCTGTTCCTTATCCAGCTTAGCTAAAATAAAAAATTTACCATCCTTATCAATGGCAATAGCAGGCAATGGCGTATGTTCAAGTCTAGTGAGTGTTGTGTTTACGACCTTGGCTTTCAGTCCTGAATGACGAGCAGCCAGCAGCAGCTCTTTCTGGGTAAGACCTTGGTTAGAAGTAGAAAACTCGTGTGAAAGTTGTTCAGTAGATATAGCGATGTTGTGAAACCTGGCTAACATAGCCAGGCAAATCAGGCCAGTGTCCAGCACTGGGGAAGAATGGGGTGACTCTGTCTCAGTACTCATTTTTTATCCATATCGCGTCCATGCCTATTTTTTAAAACTGAAAACATTAGGCAATTTAGGAAATTACAGCTGTAGCTCATTTTTAACTACAGAAATTGGAGCTCCCTCCACTTTCAACCAATAATATGGGATAACTGGTTTGATGAAGGGTGCATAATAAAAAATCCTGTTTGGTCTTATGTGTGTAAAACCCAGGCCGCGAGTACACTATTTAAATTGCATTTTGAAGATGATTATCTCTTAAAATTCAATTTTAATAGTGCTTTTATCGCATGAAATTTAATCACACAAGCAATTCTTTAGACTTTTATAGTAAACTAAAGAATTAAAGAACAATATTGACATTTTAATCTCAAATGTTAATCAAAATATGCTTGCACCCAGTGCTAAATCTGACGTTTTGCTTCGGCGTTAATATTAAGATTTGGTTATTCTCGTGTATAACCTGTATTACGAATACACATTATCCGGCAAGCTCTGTGACTTTTTTTTGCGGGAGGATGTTTGAATAATATTCTCAAATAAAATGGTGTTATTTATTGCTAAGCAACACTGAGCAAAACGATATAAATTATGTACCAATTTAATCTCCTTTTCAATCAAATAACAATATAAACACCGATCATGCTTTTTAAAATTCAAGATTAATAACTAAGAATTAAAAATAAACCAAAATTAAATATTAAGAATTGCCAACATTAAATAAAGAACCATAATTCGGCCACGTACTTGCATTTCTCCCCTTGTCATACACAGAATCTTCGTTATGCAGTGTTCTGAACTATTTTGGAAAATCACACAAATACAACCAAAAAAAGAATAATGTGCTATAAGACACAATAAGAATCATCCGATTCCATATATTGGGTGAGCGCGTTAATTTTTCCAATCCAAAATAGTATGTATTACAACCAGAAATCATGTAAGGTGCATTCAATTTATTCTTATTGAAGATTAGTTGGTGTTTTATTTACACAATTAGCGCAATAGTCAGTCGTTCATGCTTTCCCCCTCATTCCATATATCCAGATTATTTTGAAAATGATTATTCCCATCAAAACTATTTAAATGATGACAACCATCATTACTTGCAGCCAAATTAAAATTTGGCATGTTAATTGGAGCTTATTTTGTTTCAATAATGATAATCAAATACGTTATTTCTTATAAAGAATTCTAAAAAGACAATAACTATTGATATCATTGCAAGTGTTTTCTTAAAAAAATCACACCATTATCAAGCCATTTTCTTGAATGAAAATCGTCTGTACTACTCTATTTTTCCTTCGACATCATCTCCTGCATCACCATCTGACCAAACATGCCGGCAGATTGCCTGACCTGTCCCACGCCCTGACTCATCATGCCACCGACGTCACCCATCCGCACCCCGGCCCAAGCCAGCGCACCCAGCCAGATCATCGGCAGGACAATAAACAACGTGCCCATCACCAGCCCCATGATTAAATCATCCGAGGTGTTCTGTATGCCCGCCAGATTAAACAGGCTGTGGGTGTCTGAGCCGTACAGGGCATCCAGTAAATGGCTGTCCAGCCAGCGCGCCAGCTCCCACCAGAACGTCAGGAAATTCAGCGCGAAAATCACACACGTCAGGGTGAACACGGTTTTAAACTCATACGCAGCCACCAACAGCAGCAACGGGATTAAGATATACAACGCCATTAAAATCACCGCCTGCATCATCGGCAGGGCCTGACGCACCGCATCGAACATCGGATAAGCCAGTAAGCCCCCCAACAGTGCACCAGCAGAAGCCCCTATCCGGGTCGAACCATCCCACAGCGTGGGATCGGCATTACCGCCATAGCCGGTATACACCTGGCCGGCTTGAGACACCGTCAGATTCACCGGGCTGACCAGACGGCGGATCACGGCTTCCTGATAAGCGGGCGTGTTTTTACCCAACATTTTCAGTGTCGCAGACAGACGCAGCCACAACCCCGGGTCGGCCTGTGCAAGCACCCGGTCTTTCAGGCCGGTGTGGGCCGCTGACCACCAGATCTGACAGCTCGGATAGCCACCCAGTCCGGTATAAGGCCGCCCGTTGTCTCGACTCTCTTGCCACGGGAAATCAGCCCGGGGCGTGCGCGATTGCAGCGTCCGGTAATCGCCGGCTAAAAATGTGCGGCTGCCCAGCCAGCCGATATCATTCAGGATAATTGGATCGCTGGTGTGTTCCGGATCGCGTTGTTGCCACTGGTACAACGCCAACGCATAACAATCGTGGGTAAAATCCTGCAACTCCGCCGCCAGTGCCGGGCTCTTGATACGGGTATGTTGCACGTCAAAACGCAGTTGCCGTAAATCCGGCCGACAGGGAATGGCGGCCACCGCCGCCTGCGTCAGCCCTTTGGATAACCGATGCACCACGGCCCACCAAATTGGCACTGCCGCCGTTTGATTATTCAGGCTGGATATCACCGGCGCATAACCGCTGTTCTCCGGTGCACCGGGTGTCCAGGTGCCACAGCTTTTGGTTCGGGCGGTATCATACTGGAGGGTGCTGAAGCTGACATTGACCAGCGGCACGCAGCAAAACACCATGACGAAAAACGCACTGTAGAGCGTATTTTCAATCCGGGCCAGTGACTGCAATCCATTGGGACCTTCTTCCTCCCCGCACTCCCGCACTTTCAGCCAAATGGCAATTACTTTGACCACTAACGGCAGGGTAAACAGCCCCGTTGCAATCAGAATGTGCCACAGGCCATTATTCACCACCCAGCCGAGCAGGGTCAGGAAATATTCCAGATAACTGTTCGTGGTCATGACACACTTCCCTGGCTGACAAACAGAGCATATTCCCCCAGCAGGATAAACAGCCCGCTAACCGCCATCATCCGCCTCAGCGTCGTGCGGTATTCCGCCTGATGTTTCACTCTTTGCCCGATTTTCCAACCGCCCCAGAGCAGCCATCCGTAAAGGCTTAATCGCCACAACAGCCAAAGCGATTGATACCTTGCCATCCAGCGATTCAAGGCAGACAGGGTTTCGGGATAATTCATTCCTGCCCAGCCGGCAGTTAACGTCACCACCATCGCCAAAGCGATAATCAGTGATAATCCGATGCCTCGTTTTAATCTTGCACGTTTCTCTGCCATCATCGAACTTACCTGCGCTCACGGTTGGGGGCTTCCAACTGATAAAAACGGGCATCCTGACTGTCCGGCACCTGTTTTTGTGAATGAGCGTGAATACGCTGCGTATCCCGTTCAATAATGGTCAGAATGGAATTACGGGAAAGCGCCTGCTTCAGTTCCATTTCATTTTTCAGCGCCTTGATTTCCCTGTCCAATGCCGCAATCCGGCGGTCGCCTTCTGCCAGCGCTTCCGATTGTGCTGCCGCATTGGGCTCGGACATGCCGGTGATCAGCATCCGGCGCATCAGTAACGCGGTTTCAATGGTCTCACTCATCGCCAGCTCCCCCGCCAGACGCGCAGCCAGTGCAGCCTTGTCGGGATCACGCTGCAACGCCTGAATGACACCCTGCGTCACTGCCAGACTGCCGGTTTTCAGTTTGGTGAGATTCGCCCGCGTGGGTTTCTCTGTGCCGCTGACCAGTTTCACCAGTTGCTCGGTGTTCGTTTTGGTATGGGCTTCCAGCATCGGGGCAAATCCCGTTCCCGCGACTGTCGTTCCCGGTTGGTGTTGTTCGCCCCCGCTAGTGCAGTCTGCCGCCTGCGCGCAGGTTCGGATGGCCCGGTCGCCCAGCACGCTGACCACCGCCTCGGCCGCTTCCCGCGCCGTGCTGAATTTACGGCAGGCATTGCCCTCGCAATTGAAGCTGCTGACCGACGACTGGCTCAGTACCGGCAACTGATTCATAATATTAAACCCGGCGCTGGCTAAACCACGGGTCGGGCGAATGGCATTCTGCCCCTTCCCGCCCTGTCGTTGCCCGCCAATCCACGGGTGCCCGCCAGCGCCGGTCGCTTTGGCACCGGCATTATTGACACGCACGGCATCACCATCTCCGCCATTGGCCAGCGCTTTGTACTCCTGCAAGGCCGCCGATTGGCTCCATTTATTGTTCTGTGCAAAATCCATCATTCTTTTCGCCATGTTCTGACAGTTGAACTGGGCTTTATCAAAGGCCACATTGGCCTGCAACACCCCGTTGGTCAGCATGTCATACAACCCCGGGTTGGCCCGCTGAATTATCATGGCCGGGAGACTGGCGACCGCCCCGGTGGCCCCCTGAACCACATCACTCATCAGGTTCTTAAATCCCGCCGTAATACCATTAAGCTGATTGCTGACGGTGGCTTTCAGGTCGAAATTGCCACACATCAAATCCGAACGCCAACCCAGCTCCAGACCGGCCAATGTGGTTGAACCGCCGCGACTGGCCGGTTCCGAAATCACCGAGCCGCCCCCCAGCGTGTAAAACAGCGCATCAGAGACGGCCCCGCTGGCCTCAGCACCGTAGCCCAGGGCACTTCGGTTCACCTGCGGTAAGGTGAGGGACAACCCGGCGGCATTGGACTGCGTCGGGACCAACATAATGGCACCCACAACCAGCCATACGGCGTTTCTTTTCATCATATTGCCTCCTGATTCACACATCCGTGCTGCTGAGAAAACGCTGCCCGCGCCGTTTGCAACAGCTGTAGGGTTGCCACAAGGCATACGCCTGATTGCCATTCATGGCAGCGGAATGTGCTCCGTCAGGAAACACGGCACAAGACTGACTTAACTGTGGCGATAACCGCTGCCACTGATGATTCTTCGTGCCGGTATTTTCCGTCACCGGCGGCGGTGGCCAATAGCCGTCACGGCGTTGCCCTGTCAACGCCTGATAGACATGGGGTTGCCCGGTACGGGTAATGATGTCGGCCACCCGCTGCGCCACCACAGCCGCCGCTTTATCATCATCCGCCTGCGTAACAAAACCGGCACGCGGGTAGAGATTGCCCCACATCGTGCCGCGCATCTGGCTACCCAGTTCCCGCTGACCGGGGATAAGGGCCTCAGGATAAAACGACTCCGGCAACCCGCTGCGCCACGCCACGGTATCCAGTGTGCTGAGAAAATAAGGCATCAGTGGCGTCGCTGCACTTTTGCAGGAATGGCCCGGAATTTGCCCGCCAATCAGAGTGGTAGCGGGATGCCCGATGGCATCGGCGTATTTGAAACGCAGATGAGTACTGCGCTTTCCGGCAACCTGAATATTATGATTGCCCCCACCAGTAGCAAGGTTAGATAAGGCGCTGGCCACCGTATTTTCCAGCCCGTCGGATAAGGCGCTGATTTGCGCCATTTCAGACCAGGGATTACCGCCGGGGCTATGATAGGTAGAGACCACCGTCTGCGGCAGGAAATGAGTCACTTTGACCGAAGTTTTTACCGAGCAACCATGCCATGAACAGAACAGCCAGTAACAAATGCCACTGACCCGCCACTGAATGCAGGTAGGTGAGAGGCTGCCGGCCACGATTTGGGCGGTATTGATGGCGGCTTGTGTGGCCGGTGCAAACGCCGCAACCAGCGTGATAAGCACAGGAAAAGCAACGCGTGACGGATTCATGGCCGGTGTTGCTCCCTGAGCGCCGCCGCTTGGGTGACATCCGCGGTGCCATACACCACATCACGTTCATCAAAGACTACCGCCGGATACAGACGCACACCCCGTTGCCAGGCTTCAACAACATCACGATAAGCGTTGATAAGCTGCTGTTCCTGCTGACGCCATTGGGGCGATTGCAGCACAGCCTGTGCCTGAAGGCGGGCTTGCTGGGGGTCTGTGGAAAGTTGGGGGAAGATTTTTTTCTGATACTGTTCAGCCGCATCCAGCCAGACTACCTGGCTGTCCGGTGTCAGATTCACCGGCGGATGCTGACGGTCAATGTACACCACCGTTTTGGCCCCTGAGGACAAAGACACCATCCATCCCATCAGGAACAGTAAACCCATTTTTTTCATCGTGTCCTTTCCACGCCACAAAATATCGGAACAGCGTGAAGAAAACCGGCACAAAAATCAGTAAACAATTCATTTTTGCAAAATGCAAAAAAAAAAAAAAAAAAAA
>NZ_VCDN01000069.1:0-11854 GCF_033949405.1 Xenorhabdus santafensis
TGGCTGCACTCATTCACCCCAGTCACCGTTTTTATAAACATACGGTTATCTATGTTCCCTGGGGATGAATTCCCTTGCCGCCGCGATGCAACTTGAAATCCATTGCGTATATGAAATTTGAGACTCCATAGCATAGCTGATAAGGGACTGGCGCAACAACTCTTGTTAAAGCCGGAATGCTGAAAATTATTTATTTTTGAGGAAATTTAAGGTCGGCGGCCACGTAGCCATCCGCCGACGAAGAAGATTAGTGCAGAATTTTTGCCAGAAAATCCCGGGCGCGTTCTGATTTTGGATGAGCGAAGAAATCTTCTTTTTTACTGTCTTCGACAATTTTTCCTTCATCCATGAAAATAACCCGATGTGCCACTTTTTTGGCAAATCCCATTTCATGGGTTACGACCATCATGGTCATGCCTTCATTTGCCAGTTCAACCATTACGTCCAGCACTTCATTGATCATTTCAGGATCGAGTGCAGAAGTGGGCTCATCAAACAACATGGCGATAGGATCCATACAAAGTGCGCGGGCGATGGCGACACGTTGTTGCTGACCACCAGAAAGTTGTGAAGGGAATTTATCGGCATGACTCGACAGCCCTACCCGCTCCAACAGTTTCAGGGCCTTTTCGGTGGCCGCATGCTTATCGCGCTTTAGTACTTTAACTTGCGCCAAAGTCAGATTCTCGATGATAGAGAGGTGAGGGAACAGCTCGAAATGTTGGAATACCATTCCTACCTTAGAGCGCAATTGTGCCAAATTTGTGCTCTTGTCATTGACTTTTATGTCATTTACCAGAATTTCACCCTGTTGGACAGGCTCAAGGCCATTGACTGTTTTTATCAATGTAGACTTGCCGGATCCAGAAGGCCCACAGACAACAACTACTTCGCCTTTTTTGACTTCAGTCGAGCAGTCGGTCAGAACCTGAAATTGACCATACCACTTGGATACATTTTTCAGGGAAATCATCAAACAGTCCTTTTCTTCAAATAGTTAACCAGCATAGACGCGGCAAAACTAATCACAAAATAAACAAGGCCAGCAAACAGAACCATCTCAACCTGAGTACCGTCACGCTCGCCAATATTTGTTGCTGTCCGGAAAAAATCCGCCAGACTCAGCACATATACTAAAGATGTATCTTGGAATAATACTATACCCTGTGTCAGCAACAATGGTGTCATTGCCCGGAATGCTTGTGGCAGGATTATCAAACGCATACTTTGCATATGCGTCATACCCAGTGCCAGTGAAGCAGATGATTGACCACGGGAAATGCTCTGAATGCCAGCCCGAATGATTTCGGAATAATAAGCGGCTTCAAAGAGTGAAAACGCCACCATTGCGGAAATTAAACGAATGTCGGTCTTGGGGGATATGCCTAGAATGTTTTGTAATAAGTTAGGCACGATGAGGTAAAACCACAGCAATACCATCACCAAAGGGACTGAGCGGAAGAGGTTGACATACAGGGCAGCAAACCAGCTCAATACCTTGAGGGATGAGAGGCGCATCATCGCCAGCACTGTCCCCCAGAGGATCCCAATGACAATGGCGATACCCGTGATTTTAAGCGTGACTACCAATCCATTCAGGAGAAAGGGCAGGCTAGGAATTATCGAACTCCAGTCAAACTGATACATCTTTATCGTCCTCCCATATTGCCCGGCAAACGCAGTTTTTTCTCAAGCAGGGTCATAGCTAACATGATAACGAGATTGATACCCACATAAGCCAATGTGATTGCGGTGAATGACTCATAGGCGTGTGCTGAATAATCCAGCAATTTTCCTGCTTGGGCGGCCATGTCAACCAGACCAATGGTGGAAGCAATGGCGGAGTTTTTGACCAAGTTGAGCATTTCTGAGGTCATTGGGGGAATAATCACGCGGTAAGCGTTTGGCAACAGAATATAACGATAGGTTTGTGGTAAGGTTAATCCCATCGCCAATCCTGCGGCTTTTTGTCCTCTGGGGAGTGATTGTATTGCTGCACGAACCTGTTCACAGACGCGGGCAGCAGTGAATAATCCCAGACAGATGACCGAGGAGACAAAAAACTGAATATTGGGGTCCAGCTCCATTTTGAACCAATTACTTATGTCCTTGGGCAAAAATTCGGGAACCACCAGATACCATGTAAAAAACTGGACGATGAGAGGGACGTTGCGAAATAATTCAACATAGCAGGCGCCAAGCCCAGAAAGAAACCTATTCGGGACAGTCCGCAATATACCAAACAGCGAGCCGACAACAAGTGCGATGAGCCAAGCACAGATGGAAAGCGCAACTGTTACTTCAAATCCAGAAATTATCCACCCCAAATAGGTGGTATTACCAAAAGGGGCTGCTTGTAAAAAGATGCCCCAATTCCAATCAACAGACATAACCGTGCTCCCTGAAATGGGGTTGGCTATAACGCCTAAAAACGATCCATTCGTTGTTATTCATTAAGTCAAAAAATGAGTTAAAAAAATGAGGTAGGGAACGACTACCTCATACCCGTAACGCCAATAAAATTAGAGTGTTCAGTTTGTTGCTTAATCCAAAGCTTTATCGTTTGGTGATTTGAACAACGCTTTCATTTCATCTGACATGGAGAAGTTCAGGTTCAGATTCTTAGGTGGAATCGGCTCCTTGAACCAATGATCAAACATTTTTTCTGCTTCACCGGAGGTTTGTACTTTTACGATGGTGTCATCAATCAGTTTTTTGAATTGGGGATCATCTTTACGCAGCATACAACCGTATGCTTCTTGTGATTGTGGTTTGCCTACAATGATCCACTGATCGGGTTTCTTCGCTTTTGCGCGTTCTCCTGCAAGTAATGCGTCATCCATCATAAAGGCCACGGCGCGTCCTGATTCCAGCGTGCGGAATGAATCCCCATGATCTTTTGCGCTGATGATGCGCATTTTCATGTTTTTCTCATCATTGAGTTTATTGAGCAGAACCTCGGAAGTTGTACCTGAAGTGACGACAACATTTTTTCCGGCCAGATCATCAAATCCTTTGACGCCAGAATCTTTATTGGTCAACAGGCGAGTTCCGACAGAAAAAATAGTATTGGAGAATGCCGCTTGTTTTTGACGTTCAAGGTTATTTGTGGTTGAACCGCACTCAAAGTCGAACGTACCATTTTGTAATAAGGGAATGCGATTTTGAGAGGTAATGGGGATCAACTTGACTTGCAGGTTAGGCATGTCCAGTTTTTTCTTGACGGCATCAACAATCAGATTGGAATAATCTTGAGAATAACCAACAACGTTTTGTTGATTGTCATAGTAAGAGAATGGTACTGACGATTCTCTATGACCAACAACAATGACGCCATTGTCTTTAACTTTTTTTAATGTTCCAGTTAACTCCTCAGCATGGGCAGCTCCTACCGCGCTAAGCAACATCATTGTTAACATCAACTTACGCATATACAGCTCCTTTCTTTGGGTATTTTTTACGAAATCGGATTTGCTTGTAATTATTTATGTTTCTAAGCTTATAGCTCACACTATCCCAGTTATAGAAACGTTTTCTTAAACACTAATGTTTATACACTGTGAAAAAATAATTCATTATGTTGATTTTTTGAAACAACAATGTTTCAGTTTCGCGACCTGTATCGCACTATAAATAAACAATTCCATTTATATGAGGTCAAAAGGGCGCAATATCGAACTCTGTTCACAGTTCGAGCTTTTTAGCTGCTTATTTTGCGTTTTTACGTTATTGCGATTTTATATTCTGAAATATTTGATTTTTATTGATATCAGATGCAACTGTCGTCGTCGCAGAGGGGAGTGTTTCTGTAAGGTGTATAAAAGATATGCAATGTGAAAAAGTAAAAAGATACGAAAGAATAAATCCAATCAGGGCATTTTAATTATGTCCTGATTGGATGAAATAGTGCCCTTCAACAGGTACAAGAACATGACAAGTTAAATTCTATGCCAGTCAAATTCTATTGCGTTTTCTTATAAAAGCAAAAATGAGAAACAGTACTGTCGCTCCCCATATCGGCCAATTACCAAAACGGAAATAAGGTGTTACCCCGGTGGCTGGAGTCACTTTGGCTGCCAAGACTTGCCGGGTAAATTGCGGAATTTCAGCTTGGATTGTGCCATCAGGTTTAATGACTGCCGTGATGCCGTTATTGGTTCCCCTCAGTAAAGGGCGGCCTAATTCCAGAGCGCGCATCCGGGCCATTTGGAAATGCTGCCATGGGCCAATGGAGCGCCCGAACCAGGCATCATTCGAAATGGTGAGTAAAAATTCCGTGTCTGGCTTGAAATTATCGCGCACCTGTTCACCCAAAATAATTTCATAGCAGATAGCCGCAGTAATATTGTGCCCGGCAACCGAAAGTTGAGGCTGAATATAATTACCGCGACTCATAGATGACATCGGCAGGTTAAAAAAAGGAGCCAACGGGCGAAGTATTGATTCCAGCGGCACAAATTCGCCAAATGGCACAAGATGATGTTTATCGTAGCGGATAAGGTCTGGGTATTGATAAGGCGTTTGCTCACCCAGCACGATAATGCTGTTATAAAACTGATAACCTTCCAGCGTCGGTCGGGCATCGACAATACCGGTAATCAGGCTGGTATGGTGTTGTCTCAGTAAGGTATCCAGTTTGGCGAGGAAATCTTTCTGATTGTATTCATAATCGGGAATGGCCGATTCTGGCCAGATGATGATCGGTGCCTTACCAATAAAAGGCCGGCTGTTGTCCAGATAGATGTCCAGCGTTGTGCTAAGGACCGAGGGGTCCCATTTTAGGGATTGAGGAATATTGCCTTGAACCAAGGCGATATCCGTCGTTTTTTCCGGCTCTAGTGTATACCAATGGTAGTGTTGCATTGGCCACGGCAACAGGAGCAGGGCAACGGCGAGAATGGCCGATGAAATTTTCTTCTGAGATACGGCAAAAACCAGTAGACCACTGATCATCATCAGCAGGAAGGTAATCCCTTCTACACCCAATATAGGGGCTACAGTTTTCATCGGGCCGTCAATTTGGCTATAGCCGAATTGTAACCATGGGAATCCGGTTAATACCCAGCCACGCAAGAATTCAGTCAATTGCCATAAGGCGGGGCTGGCAATCACTAGCCTGTTAATATTGGCGGACGGGAAAAAACGATTGAGTAAGCCAGCAAATAGCGCGGGATAAAGAGCAAGATAGGCAGATAGCAGGATGACCAAAAAAATGTTAACGGCGGTTGGCATTCCCCCGAAGCCAGCAATGCTGACATAAACCCAATTTGTCCCACTGCCAAATAGCCCAAGCCCCCAACACAAGCCAATGATGAAAGCCTGACGGGATGTTCTGTTTAAGGTCAGGATTTGCAGGCCAAACAGAGAAACAAGTGCAGCAGGCCAGAAATCAAAAGGTGAAAAAGCCAGCGTTCCACTGGCTCCGAATAAAAGTGCCAGCAAGGCACGTAGCCGCTGGCAACTTGTCAATGATGCTTTGTTCATCCAAATCCTATTATTGTTTATCTAGACTAGGAACTTCAGCGTCATCCGGTATTTTTACATGAACCTGAATGATTTTACGGCTATCAGACATTGCCACTTTGAAAAGGTAGCCATCAATAGCAATGGATTCTCCGCGGGAAGGCAGATGACCAAATGCCTGCATGACTAACCCACCAATAGTATCAACTTCTTCATCGCTGAAACTGGTACCAAAAGTATCGTTGAAATCCTCAATTTGGGTCAATGCCCGCACTGAATAAGAGTGACGGCTTAATGTACGAATATCGTTATCTTCATCATCATCGTATTCGTCCTCTATTTCACCCACAATCAGTTCAAGAATATCCTCGATTGTGACCAGCCCGGAAACTCCGCCAAATTCGTCGATAACAATCGCCATATGATAGCGTTGTGAACGAAATTCTTTCAGCAGACGGTCAACACGTTTACTTTCCGGCACTACAACAGCCTGACGAAGCACTTTATCAATGCTGAAAGGTTCTGTGTTGGTTCGCATGAATGGCAGGAGATCTTTTGCCATCAATATACCTTCAATATGATCTTTATCTTCACTGATCACAGGAAAGCGCGAATGGGCCGAGTCGATAATAACATCCAGACATTCGTCCAGAGATTGATTGCGTTTTAAGGTAACGATCTGTGAGCGTGGGATCATAATGTCACGCACGCGTTGATCAGCAATATCCATCACACCTTCGAGCATCTCTCGGGTATCTGGGTCAATAAGGTCGTTCTGCTCAGAATCACGGATCAGTTCAACCAAATCATCACGGTTTTTCGGTTCACCGTGAAAAAGCTGATTAAGAAGCGCAAAGAAGCCTTTCTTAGGGCCAGGGCTATCGTTACTTGAAGGATGGTCGTCGCTCATGGCGTTTTAATTAAAATTCCCCATATAAAATCATAGACTGTAATGTTTAACATAAAATTGTCAGCAGTGGTTATTCTTTTTCTATCAGATACGGATCAGGATAACCCATTTTTTGTAAGATCTCCGTTTCCAGAGACTCCATTTCTTCTGCTTCATCATCTTCTATATGGTCATAACCAAGAAGATGGAGGCTACCGTGAACAACCATATGCGCCCAGTGTTCTTCGACGGTTTTTTGTTGCTCTTCTGACTCTTTTTCAACAACCTGGCGGCAGATGATTAAATCACCGAGCAAAGGTAATTCGACTTCAGGTGGTGCTTCAAATGGAAAGGATAGCACATTAGTGGGCTTATCTTTCCCGCGATAAGTGAGGTTTAAATCGTGGCTTTCTGCCTCATCGACTAAACGAATTGTCACTTCACTTTCTGCCTGAAATTGTGGCAAAACACCTTCCAGCCAGCGCTGGAAAAGGGCTTCTTCAGGAAGCCCTTCTGGATTTTCACATGCAACTTGCAAATCTAATATGACTGAACTCATTGTGCTTCCTGTCTGCGTTTTTCATTTAGAGCTTGTTTACGCGCTTGTTCTGCGGCTTCCCATTCTTCATAGGCGATAACCACTCTTGCAACGACCGGATGGCGGACAACATCTTCACTATGCAAGAAGTTAAAGCTCAATTCATCTACATCAGACAGCACTTCGATGGCGTGACTCAGACCTGATTTCTGACCTCTTGGCAGGTCAATCTGGGTGACATCACCGGTAATGACCGCTTGGGAATTAAAGCCAATGCGGGTCAAAAACATTTTCATCTGTTCGATGGTGGTATTTTGGCTTTCATCGAGAATGATAAAGGCATCGTTGAGCGTACGTCCACGCATATAAGCCAATGGAGCCACTTCAATGACGTTTCTTTCGATAAGCTTCTCAACTTTTTCGAAACCCAACATTTCAAATAAGGCATCGTAAAGCGGGCGTAAGTAAGGATCGACTTTCTGGCTTAAATCACCTGGCAGGAAACCCAATTTTTCACCCGCTTCAACGGCGGGGCGAGTCAGCAAAATGCGGCGTATTTCCTGACGTTCCAGTGCATCAACAGCGGCAGCAACGGCTAAATAGGTTTTCCCGGTTCCCGCAGGCCCGATACCGAATGTGATATCGTGAGTGAGGATATTGGCAATGTATTGGGCCTGATTCGGGGTGCGGGGTTTAATAACCCCCCGTTTGGTTTTGATATTCACGGCCTTGCCATACTCAGGCACACTTTCTGCTGCTTGCTCCAGTACGCGGCTTTCAGTGATGGATAAATGAACCTGTTCTGGTTCAATATCAGGTATCACTCCGCGTACAGGCGCTGTTTCGACATAAAGGTGACGCAGAATTCCAGTAGCTGCGCTAACACACAATGGTTTGCCTACCAGTTTGAAACGATTGTCGCGGCGGTTAATTTCTATCCCCAAGCGACGCTCAAGTTGTTTCAAGTTATCATCAAGCGGTCCACACAGACTCATTAGACGTTCATTGTCCGCAGGTTCCAGAAAGATTTCTTGTGTTGCTACTTGTGGGTTTATTTGTGTCACTGATTATCTCTATATTAGGGCCGATTAAGGCTGATAAAATCCAACGCCGATTTCATCTTCCTTGCGGGTACGGGCAATGACTGATTCAGGTGACTCATGGATACGCAGATCCATTTCATCTTCAGTACGGATAACCTTGCCACGCAGGGAATTAGCGTATACGTCAACAATTTCGACATCAACGAATTTACCAATCATGTCCGGTGTACCTTCAAAATTAACCACGCGGTTATTTTCAGTACGGCCAGAAAGCTCCATGATATTTTTACGGGACGGGCCTTCAACTAAGATGCGCTGGATGCTGCCAAGCATTGCACGGCTGAAGCTCATAGCCTGTTGATTAATACGTTGCTGCAATAAGTATAGGCGTTGTTTTTTCTCTTCTTCATCTACATCATCCGGTAAATCTGCTGCAGGAGTTCCCGGACGTGCCGAATAAATAAAGCTGAAGCTCATGTCAAAGTTGACATCAGCAATAAGCTTCATGGTTTTTTCGAAATCTTCCTGAGTTTCTCCCGGGAAGCCGATGATGAAATCCGAACTAATCAGAATACCTGGGCGGGCCTTGCGTAAGCGACGGATAATCCCTTTATATTCCAAAGCGGTATGGGCACGTTTCATCAGCGTCAGAATACGGTCAGAACCACTCTGGACAGGCAAGTGCAGGTAGCTGACCAATTCCGGGGTATCTTCGTAAACAGCGATAATATCGTCTGTGAATTCAATTGGGTGGCTGGTGGTAAAGCGAACTCGGTCAATGCCGTCAATAGCGGCAACCAGACGCAACAGCTCCGCGAATGTACAGATATCCCCATCAAACGTTTCGCCACGGTAAGCATTCACGTTTTGACCCAGTAAATTAACTTCACGTACGCCTTGTGCAGCCAGTTGAGCTATTTCAAACAAAATATCGTCACAAGGACGGCTGACTTCTTCCCCACGAGTGTAAGGTACAACACAGAATGTGCAGTATTTATTACAGCCTTCCATGATAGAAACGAATGCGGTTGGGCCATCGGCGCGAGGCTCTGGCAGGCGGTCGAATTTTTCTATTTCAGGGAAACTGATATCAACGACCGGGCTGTGGGTGCCTTTTACATGATTAATCATTTCAGGCAGGCGGTGCAGGGTTTGCGGCCCGAAAATAATATCAACGCTAGGTGCGCGCTGGCGGATGTAATCTCCTTCCTGAGAAGCAACACAGCCACCTACGCCAATAATGATTTCTGGATTTTTATCTTTCAAACCTTTCCAGCGGCCAAGTTGGTGAAAGACTTTTTCCTGAGCTTTTTCACGGATTGAACAAGTATTCAAGAGTAAGATATCTGCTTCTTCGGCGACATCGGTTAACTGATAACCGTGAGTGGTTTCCAGTAGGTCGGCCATCTTGGATGAATCGTATTCATTCATCTGACAGCCCCAAGTTTTGATGTACAGTTTTTTTATCGTCGACATTTTGTGTATCCGGTGTTTCCAGTGGAATGATGCATCAACACTGAAAAGCGCAACATATTGCACATAGTGTATTTAGCATAATATTGTCGGCTATTGTAGTCATTTGAGGCACCAGTGACCAGACTGTAACACCGGATATTCACAGCCGGAAAGTGAAAATTCCGGTAAACTATTTTAATCAATAAGTTAATGGCATGATGAATATGAATAATCCACAACAGAAATTCGATATCGTTGTCGTGGGCGCAGGCATGATTGGCGCCGCGATAGCGTTGGGATTGGCACAGGAAGGTTGGCGAGTTGCCTTGTTGGAGCATCAGTCTCCTGCACCTTACGATGCGGGCAGTGAGCCGGATGTTCGTATATCTGCAATTAGCTGTGCTTCTGTTGATTTATTGAAACAATTGGGCGTGTGGAAAAATGTGCAACAGATGCGCAGCGCTCCTTATCGGAAATTGGAAACGTGGGAACAAAACGATTCTAATGTTATTTTCGATGCTGAAAGCCTGGGATTGCCGGAATTAGGGTATATGCTTGAAAACCGTGTCTTGCAATTGGCATTGTGGCAAGAAATCCCTCGCTATCCAAATTTGACGCTATTTTGCCCTGCAACATTGCAGTCTATGCAGCGTCAACATCAGAATAAAACATGGCTGGTAACACTGGCAGATGGTACTGAAATTGATACGCGCTTGATTATTGGCGCGGACGGTGCGCGTTCCCAAGTTCGTCAATTGGCAGGCATTGGCAGTAAGGGATGGCAGTATCGGCAATCGTGCATGCTGATAACAGTCAAGACTGACCAGCCCCAACAAGATACAACATGGCAACAATTTTTCCCGTCTGGCCCCAGAGCGTTCTTGCCGTTGTTTGATCAATGGGCTTCATTGGTTTGGTACGATTCTCCTGCCCGCATTCGCCAATTGCAGGCAATGACAATGCCTCAACTTGAGCAGGAGATTTTTCAGGCATTTCCTGCCCGCCTCGGTAAAGTCACACCAATCGCTGCAGGTTCATTCCCATTGGCTCGCCATCATGCCAACCGCTATGTACAAGAAGGGCTGGTTTTGTTGGGAGATGCTGCGCATACCATAAACCCTTTGGCGGGGCAGGGAGTAAATTTAGGTTATCGGGATGTGGATGTTTTACTCAAAGTATTAACTGATGCCAGGGAATTGCTGGAAGAGTGGGATTCTCTGGCGGTCTTGCAGCGTTACCAGCGCCGTAGAATGCCGGATAATTTGGTGATGCAGGCGGGAATGGATCTTTTCCATACGGCGTTCAGTAATGATTTGCCGGGCTTGAAAACAGTACGAAATTTAGCGTTGATGGCAGCACAGCGCTCAGGCGCAATGAAAAACCTTGCACTGAAATATGCTCTGGGATTGTGATTGATTACTTCTATTATCAGGCAACAATTTTGTTTATGAATGGATGAGTATCATTCGGAATAATTAGCCCCTTATGGGGCTAATTTTGTTGGTTTGATAAGAATATTTGCGGGAATCCCAAACATATTATGTAGATTTCGGATCATAGGTAATGTCAAGTTACGCTTACGATTGAGAATTTCATAAACACGATTGGACTTACCAATGGCGGGTTCCAAATCTTTAACTGTTAATCCTGATTGCTCCATTTTGTATTTAATCGCTTCAATAGGATCTGGTGGATCAATTGGGTAATGTTCCGCTTCATAAGCTTCTATTAGCAGCACCATAATTTCCATATAATCAAATTCAGAAGTTCCAATTTCAGGTTGATTTTCAAACAGTGGTGCAATGGTTTTTAACGCATTTTGATAATCTTGCTCTGTTCTAATGGGTTTAATGTTCATTCTTCACTCCGGTTCAATGGTGTTGGCATCTATTGCATCGTACTGTTTGTGTGTGCCAATGAATTTAACATACACCCAGCCTGCGGGATAAAAGATAGAAACTATAAGCCGATAGTCGTTTCCTTTAATATTGAATACCACGCGGTTATTTTTCAAGATGCTTGCATTGCGGTATTGTGCTTTAATTTCAGCAGGTGTTTTCCAAGAAGCTTTTTTAGCTCCGTCAAACCATGCTTTCAATGGTTGTTCTGCATCAGGGTATTTCTCCCAAAATGCTTTCAATGATGCAACGGATATTATTTTCATAAGCCCATGCTAGTCCCGTATTGGGACTAATGCAAGCGATAGTATGATTTTTGCACCATTACATTTAATTAAGGATAATTGTCTTGGCGGTTATCTTATAAATGGGATTATTGGTGATTGAAAAGTATGGGGGAGTTGGGAGATCGCCGTCAATAATGGCGCGTTTTTATAGTAGGAAAAACAAAAAAAACCACCCTTTGGTGGCCTTATACATCATCTATTTTTCTAGAACTTGGCTGGGGTACCAGGATTCGAACCTGGGAATGCCGGAATCAGAATCCGGTGCCTTACCGCTTGGCGAT